>NZ_JBQEQR010000083.1:0-177270 GCF_052037695.1 Vibrio sp. WZ-1
AATGTTTGAATTGACTGTGCTGAATCTTTCGATTCAATGGTCACTTCGTTTCATTGAAACCTAATTTGAAACCGAAGTTTCTAATTGGATTATCATCAACGAGTGCCCACACAGATTGATAGGTTCTTATTTTTAAAGAGCACACTTTGAAGTTCTCTTCAAAGTGGACGGCCATTTTAGCGAGATAACTTATCGTGTCAAACACTTTTTTAAGTTATTTCTCTGTGAGTTACTTTCGAACTCACTGGCCTTGTTATCTCGACTTCGCTTTACTTGCTTTCCCGTGACAACGGAGGCGCATTATAGGGAGTTCGTTTAGGAACACAAGCCTATTTCCTAAAAAAACTTAGCTTTTTGGTTTGTTCGTACAGAAAACAAACAAAGAGCAGTAAAAGCACAGCAAAAAGGGGGCTAAATCCCCCCAAAGTTTGAACTTAATCCCACTTTAACTGCATTAATGCAATTATTGATGAGCAATGATTTGGTCATTGCTAACAATCAACTGAACTTTCTTGTCTGGCAGTATTTGACCAGCCAAAATCGACTTCGCTAGTGGGTTTTCTACATTCTGTTGGATTGCACGTTTTAAAGGTCGAGCACCATACACAGGATCAAAACCAACCTGAGCAATCAGATTGAGTGCTTTCTCAGATACCTCTAATTGATAGCCTTTCTCTTCTAAACGTTTCGCTAGACGCTCCAATTGAATAGAAGCAATCGACTTAATGTGCTCTTGGCCAAGCGGATGGAACACCACACTTTCATCAACACGGTTTAGGAACTCCGGACGGAAGTGTTTGCTTACCACATCCATCACCTCATTCTTGATACCTTGGTAATCCAGAGTCGCGAAGTTTTCTTGAATTCGAGTAGACCCCAAGTTTGACGTCATGATGACTACTGTATTACGGAAATCAACTGTACGACCTTGACCATCAGTCAATCGACCATCATCTAATACTTGCAGCAAAATATTGAACACATCTGGATGCGCTTTTTCTACTTCATCTAATAAGATGACAGAATAAGGCTTACGACGAACTGCTTCTGTCAGGTAACCACCTTCTTCATAGCCTACATAACCCGGAGGAGCACCCACTAGCCTTGCCACAGAGTGTTTCTCCATGAACTCTGACATGTCAATACGCACCATGGCATCTTCACTATCAAACATGAAGCTTGCAAGTGTCTTACACAGTTCGGTTTTACCTACACCAGTTGGACCTAAGAATAAGAAGGAACCGATTGGTTTATTTGGATCCGATAAGCCAGCTCGGCTACGGCGGATAGCATTCGATACCACCTCAACAGCTTCTGCTTGGCCGATGACACGTTTATGCAGTACATCTTCCATACGGAGCAATTTTTCTTTTTCTGCTTCCAGCATTTTTGAAACAGGAATCCCTGTCTGCTTAGAGAGCACTTCTGCAATCTCGTTGTCGGTAACCTTATTACGTAACAAGGTCATCTCTTGCATTTCTGCTTGAGTGGCGAGGTCTAGTTGCTTTTCAAGTTCTGGAATCCGGCCATATTGTAGCTCAGACATACGATTTAAATCGCCCGCTCGGCGAGCAAAATCCATATCCATACGCGCTTGCTCTAGCTCGCTTTTAATATGTTGCGTGCCAGATAGCGCCGCTTTTTCTGCGTTCCACACTTCTTCTAGCTCTGCGTACTCACGCTCTTTCTCATTCAACTCTTCATTAAGCACCTCCAAGCGTTTTTCACTTGCTTCATCATGCTCATTACTTAACGCTTGCTGCTCAATTTTCAGTTGGATGATTTTTCGCTCGAGCTTGTCTAGTGACTCTGGCTTAGAGTCAATCTGTAGACGAATACTAGAAGCTGCTTCATCAATAAGGTCGATTGCTTTATCTGGCAACTGACGATCAGATACGTAGCGATGAGATAGGCTTGCCGCTGCAACAATCGCAGGATCTGTGATCTCAACGTGATGGTGAAGCTCATAGCGTTCTTTTAGGCCACGTAGAATTGCAATCGTATCTTCAACACTAGGCTCATCCACCAGCACTTTTTGGAAACGACGCTCGAGAGCCGCATCTTTCTCTATATATTGGCGGTATTCATCCAGCGTAGTTGCACCCACACAATGAAGTTCACCGCGAGCCAATGCAGGTTTGAGCATGTTACCAGCGTCCATTGAGCCTTCGCCCTTACCAGCACCTACCATGGTATGGAGCTCATCGATAAACAGAATGACATTGCCTTCTTCTTTAGCTAGTTCATTCAATACGGATTTCAAACGCTCTTCAAACTCACCACGGTACTTAGCACCAGCAACAAGAGCACCCATATCTAATGAAAGCACTCGTCTACCACGTAGACCTTCTGGAACTTCATTATTAATGATGCGCTGAGCCAATCCTTCTACGATAGCCGTTTTACCAACACCTGGTTCGCCAATGATTACAGGGTTGTTTTTAGTACGACGTTGCAATACTTGGATGGTACGACGAATTTCATCATCACGGCCGATCACCGGGTCCAACTTACCCTGCTCTGCGCGTTCGGTAAGGTCTATGGTGAATTTTTCCAATGCTTGGCGAAGCTCTTCCGCATTAGGATCATTGACCTTTTGACCACCTCTGATCTTTTCGATCGCTTGGCTAACTTTCTGCTCGGTCAAGCCCATCTCTTTCAATAGTTGACCAAGCGGACCACGATCTTCTAATGCTGCAAGCAAAAAAACTTCGGACGAGATATAGGAGTCCTGACGCTTTTGAGCCACTTTGTCACATAGATTGAAAAGTGTTCCCATAGAGCTAGACAGCTGAACATCACCGCCGATGCCACTGACTTTAGGCAGTCGATCTAACATTTCACTCAACTTAGAGCGTAAATGAGTCACGTCGACATCTAACATCGTTAGCAGTGGACGAATTGGACTACCGTTCTGATCGAGCAATGCCACCATTAGGTGCACTGGTTCTATATATTGATGATCGCGCCCTAACGCTAGTGACTGAGCATCAGAGATAGCGATTTGAAACTTGCTTGTGAATCTATCAAGACGCATATCTTCCTTCCTAACCTCAATTGAAGAAAATTCTTTTGACAGTTAGAAAGATGGATACGAAGAGAAGGAATTTCAAGGGAGAGGCTTAATAAAGATAGCTTTGCAAAAATGAAGCTATGCATCTCTGCATGTTTTTGATGAACTAATTAGTTCCTATTTAATTTAGTCCTCAATCCAAATAAAAGTGGCTTGTCGACCCGTCACACCATCACGGCGATATGAGAAGAAATCTTCTTTATTTTGGAAGGTACACAGCCCAGAATCAAACACCTTAGTTACGCCAGCCCTGTTAAGACGCTGGGTCGCGAGCTTGGACATATCCGCCAGCCACTTGCCCTCTACATTACGTGGTGTAAATGCTTGATAAGCTTGTGGGTCGAAATCCATAAAGGCTTGTAGAACATCTTCACCGACTTCAAATGCTTTAGGGCCAATTGCGGGCCCAAGCCAAGCAATGACTTCACCAGAAAACAACTCTAAAGCATTTTCAACTATACCATTAGCTAAACCTCGCCAACCGGCATGTACAGCCGACACTTGAGTACCTTGTGTATTAGTCAATAGGACGGGTAAGCAGTCTGCTGTCATAGCAGAACAGACAACATTACTTGAAGAGGTAAATACACCATCAGCGTCGAGCACCTGTGTTGTTGGTACACTTGCTTGGGCAACCACAGTAGAATGAGTTTGGTTCAACCAAATTGGCGCACTTGGCATATTCGCTCGTTGCGCCAACCAATCACGGTTTTTCTCTACGATAGAACTATCATCCCCAACATACGCCCCAAGGTTCAGTCCTTGATAAGGTGCTATTGAAAAACCTCCAACTCTTGTGGATGCAAAAGCTTTGACGTTTTTCGGAGCGGGCCAGTTAGGAATAATCGTCTTCATATTAGAACTCGTCAGGCAGACCGAACTCTTCAGTATCTTTACGCAGTGCCTCTGTCATCTCTACCATGTCATCAGGAACAGGAGCGTGGAACTCTAGCTCTTCCCCAGTGATAGGATGTTCAAAGCGTAGCATTACCGCGTGCAGCGCTTGACGGTCAAAACCACGGATCATAGCTGTTAGCTCTTCCGATGCACCTGTTGGGATGCGTGCGCGACCACCGTATGCAGTATCACCCAGTAGCGGATGCTGCAGGTAAGACATATGCACACGGATTTGGTGTGTACGACCTGTTTCTAGACGTAGACGAATACGTGTATGCTCACGGAAGTGTTCCGCCACACGGTAATGTGTAACCGCAGGCTTACCCAAAGGAGCAACCGCCATAAGCGTACGTTTAGTAGAGTGGCGGCCAATCGGCTGATCCACTTTGCCGCCCGCAGTCATACGACCGATTGCAATCGCTTCATACTCACGAGTGATGTTACGTTTTTGCAGTGCACGTACTAGGCGAGTTTGTGCTGGAACTGTTTTCGCGACCACCATCAGACCCGTAGTGTCTTTATCCAGACGGTGCACGATACCTGCGCGAGGTACTTCGGCGATGTCTGGGTAGTGATGCAGTAATGCGTTCAGTACAGTGCCATCTGGTGTACCCGCACCTGGGTGGACTACAAAATCACGAGGCTTGTTGATTACGATGATGTCTTCATCTTCGTAGACGATATCGAGAGGGATATCTTGTGCTTCCCAGCGCTCTTCATCTTCCAGCTCGGCTTGCAAGGTAATTTCCTCACCACCCATTACTTTGGTGCGAGGTTTAGTGACAACTTCACCATTCACTTGTACTTTCCCGTCAAGCAACCACTCTTTCAAGCGAGAGCGAGAGAAGTCAGCGAACAATTCGGCGATAGCTTGGTCTAAACGTTGACCTAACTGGCTATCTTTTACGGTGTTGGTTAAAACAATCTGCTGAGCCATATCGAACTTTTTTAAAAACTGTGAGACTAATGCTCACGACTGTGGAAAAATAGACTATTACGTCATTGTATCTGTTACTGGAAAGAAAGTAACGGCAGCTTAAGAAATATTTAGATTCAAGGAACAGACTCCTGATATGAAACATCAGACTTTAATAGGCCTTTTAGCGGTATCCCTTCTGTTTGGCTGTGCAAGCAAAGAAGAAATCGTTCCTGATGTGCCACCTTCTGAACTGTATGCAGACGCACAAACGTCTCTTCAAAGTGGTAACTGGCTTTCTGCCATCGAGAAATTAGAAGCATTGGATTCACGTTACCCATTTGGTGCCTACTCAGAGCAGGTACAACTTGACCTTATCTATGCGTACTATAAAAACGACGACTTAGCACTAGGCCTGGCAACGATTTCTCGCTTCATGCGCTTGAACCCGACTCACGAAAAAATGGACTGGGTATTGTACATGCGCGGTTTGAGCCATATGGCACAGGATCGTAACTTTATGCATGATCTATTTAACGTAGATCGTAGCGATCGCGATCCAGAACCAGTAAAGAAAGCGTTTGATGATTTCAAAAAGCTACTAGAGCGTTACCCAAACAGCCCTTATGCAGAAGATTCACAAAAACGTATGGTGGCACTGAAAAACCGCCTAGCAAATTACGACCTAGCTACTGCAGACTTTTATCTGCGTCGTGAAGCATGGATTGCAGCAATCAACCGTGCACAAGAACTTCAAAAATCGTTCCCAGATACTGAAGCCGCACGCAAGTCGCTAGAGATTCAACTTGAAGCATACAAGCAGCTAGAGCTGAAAGACGCAATTGCTAGAACAGAAGAGCTAATCAAGCTTAACCCTGTCAAATAATCTCCAATCGCCACAGCCTAAACTGTGGCGATTTTGTTTTCTCTTCTTATTTTTGCCTCACCCGCTAACTTGATGATTTTATAAGCGCTACATATGCTTAAAGTTCTCCTTCACCATCAGCATGGATGTGAACGTGACACTATCAAAGTTATGGACGGGACTGTTACTCCTAGTCTCCGCTTCGAGTTTTGCGCTCGAACTCTCCCCGCTCAGGCAGCCTCCCTACACTGGAGACCTCGATGTCATTAAAGAAAAAAATGTACTACGGGTCTTAGTATCAGCTGATTTAGGGTTCTATTACATCGAAGGCGGTGAACCCAAAGGGATTGGGGCTGAGTTATTAGCGCACTTTGAGACAGACCTAAGAAAACTCAAACCTAAACTCAATATCCAAATCATCCCAGTCTCTCGTGATGAACTTTTACCTTCTCTTGAGCAAGGCTTAGGAGATTTGGTGGTGGCAAACCTTACCATTACCGAAGCACGCAAAAAACAAGTCGACTTCAGTGATCCTGCGATTACAGGTATTGAAGAATGGGTAATCACCAACAAAGATATCCCAGCAATGACCAAGATCGAGCAACTGAGTGGCAAAGAAATTTGGGTACGCGCTAGCTCAAGCTACTTCGAAAGTATCCAAACGCTAAATAAAAAACTCAATAAAAAAGGCTTGCCTCCTATTGTGGTGCATTTTATTGAAGAAACACTACAAGACTACGAGCTGGTTGGAATGCTCAATAATGGTTATGTCAAAGCGATTGTTCTTGATAGCCATAAAGCCAAGTTATGGTTGAACGTTATGTCCGATATCCGTGCACACACCAAAATTCCAGTTCGAAAAGGAGGCGAGATCGCTTGGGCAATGCGTCACGATAGCCCCGAGTTAATGAAGGTGGTAAATAAATTTATTCGCACGGCCAAATCAGGCACCCTACTTGGTAACGTCATATACGGTAAGTACATCGACAATACTAATTGGCTAAACAAGGCATTGAATCCGAAAAAGATCGCCCAGCTTGAAAAGCTCTCGTCTCTGTTTTCTAAGTACGGAGAGAAATACGAATTCGACTATCTGCTCATCGCTGCAGTAGCCTATCAAGAGTCACGATTTGATAACAGCTTAGCCTCTAGCCGCGGTGCGGTCGGCATTATGCAGATCTTACCAAGCACGGCAAACGATCCTAATGTGAATATCAAGAACATCCATAACTTGGAAAATAATGTCCATGCGGGCGTGAAATACCTGGCTTTTCTGCGTCGCTACTACTTTAGCGATAATGCCATCACTAAAGAGAACAAGCTCTATTTAACACTAGCAGCATACAATGCCGGACCAGGAAATGTAGAGAAAATGCGTAAGCGTGCTGCTCAACAAGGTTATGACCCCAATGTATGGTTCAACAATGTTGAAGTGGTGACACGTAGAAGCTTAGGAGAAACGGTGAGATATGTAACCAATGTGAATCGCTACTACGTTATCTACAAACAGTTAGAAAGCCTCGACCTTGCTAAGACACTCGACAATGTTCTGTTGGTTCCAGAAGATCCTGTCTTTATGACGCCGCTACGCAAAATCACCCAAACGCCTTAAACGACACGCTAAGAACCAAAAAACCAAAAACGCCGCTCGATAATTGAGCGGCGTTTTTGAATCTAACTTACTGTGCACTTTAAGAGTGATCTGATTCACATCTTTGTTCTGGTTAATTTTTGACTAACTAGAATTACAGGCCGTATAACTCCCCTAAAAACGGAAGAGTTTTCAGCTCAGTACTTTACCCAATCTAATGATTTAGCATCCGATAACAAGCAATTTTCACATAAATCTCAACAGTTCTTGAGTGAGATCACATTCGTTTTCCATCTTGAAAAACCCACTCAAAAAAGTGACCTAGATCACATTCTTTTATCCTCAAAGCGGTAATCTGAATTCAACCCATGAGGGATGACACAGAGGAAAAACATTTATGACAATGAACATCACTGGTAAAAACATCGAAATCACCTCTGCAATCCGTGCTCATATTGAGAGCAAATTTAAAAAGCTGGAGAAATGGCAAGTAGACATCATCGGATGCCAAGCAACATTCAGTGAGGAACCAAATAAACAGAAGAAATTCGAAGCCGTTATTAAAGTTCCTAAAGGCCAGCTAATCGCCTCAGCAACTCACGAAGATCTTTACGCAGCTATCAATGAAGTGGAGCAAAAACTAGAACGACAACTGAATAAGCTGACCCACAAACCTGAAGCTCGACGAGCGAATAAGCCTGAGTTAGTGGAAGAAGAAGAGTAAACGTCCAGATTGAGGAAGTAGCGCCGAAAGGCGCTATTTTTTTGCTTGACGCTCCCCGCCTGCTTGCTTATTGTGTTTAAACACTCACAAATTAAGCACTATTTATGCATTTAACTCATCTGTTTCTTTTTGACTTCTTTTTCCTTCCATAGTTGGAGGGGCTAACTCGTTTGTGAAAGAAAAGTCAAAAACAAACAGAAAGCCTCCCAAATTGGGGGGCTTTTTTATAAGGAAAGAATTGATGACTGACCAACCTATTTCCCTGGATGAAATTCGTTTACGTTTGAATGAGCTTGATGACGAGCTTTTGAGTCTGCTGTCTGAACGACGCAAACTCAGTATTGAAGTAGCAAAAAGCAAAGTCCAAACCTCAAAGCCTGTTCGTGATGCCGTCCGTGAACAGCAACTTCTGGTAAAACTGATTACCAATGGTCGTGATAAATACGAACTCGACGCTCAGTACATCACCAAACTTTTCCACACCATTATTGAAGACTCGGTTCTTCTGCAACAAAGTTATCTACAAAACCTAGTTAACCCACAGCAGAGCCGCAAGCCACTAGCTCGCGTAGCCTTCCTTGGTGCAAAAGGCTCATACTCCCACCTTGCAAGCCGTGAGTACTTCAGCCGTAAAAATACAGAGCTGATTGAGCTTAATTGTGATCACTTCAAAGAAGTGACTCAAACAGTGGAATCTGGCCATGCTGACTATGGTGTTCTGCCAATTGAAAACACCAGTTCTGGCTCTATCAACGAAGTGTACGATCTACTACAACACACTACGCTGTACATCGTTGGTGAACTGACTCAGCCTATTGAGCACTGCCTAGTCGCAACCAAAGATATTCGTCTTGAGAACATCAAAACACTTTACTCACATCCGCAGCCACACCAGCAATGCAGCGAGTTCCTAAGCCGCATGAAAGGCGTGAAACTAGAATCTTGTGCAAGTACTGCAGATGCGATGCAAAAAGTGCAAGAACTTAACCGCGATGACGCAGCTGCAATTGGTAACGCTTCAAGCGGTAAGCTTTATGGTCTACAAGCAATCCAAGGAAACATCGCAAACCAAACTGAAAATCACACTCGCTTTATCGTCGTAGCACGTAAACCAGTAGAAGTGTCAACGCAAATTCCAGCCAAGACCACGCTAATCATGTCCACTTCACAAGAAGCTGGTTCTTTAGTAGAAACCCTGTTGGTTTTGCAACGTTTTGGCATCAACATGACCAAATTAGAGTCTCGTCCAATCATGGGTAACCCATGGGAAGAAATGTTCTATGTCGACCTTGAATCCCATCTAGGTTCTACAGAGATGCAGCAAGTATTAGATGAGCTAACAAAGATCACTAAGCATTTGAAAGTATTAGGTTGTTATCCAAGTGAGAACGTCAAGCCTACTCAAGTAAAATTAAGCTAATGGACTACGATAGGTAAAAAGATCATGGCAACCCAAAAAGTCGTTATCGCTTCCTTAAACCCAGCAAAAATCAAAGCGGTAGAGAGTGCGTTTCAAAGCGCATTCCCTAAGCAAAGTTTTGAGTTTGTTGGTGTCAGTGTACCGAGTGAAGTTGCGGATCAGCCAATGACCAATGACGAAACTTATCTTGGCGCGCTTAACCGAGTTCGTAATGCAAAAGTGGCAATATCGAATGCAGATTTTTATGTCGGTTTGGAAGCGGGAATCGAAGGGACAGTGACATTTGCTTGGATGGTAATTGAGTCTGACACACTCCGAGGTGAATCTCGTTCGGCGAGTCTGATGTTACCACCAGAAGTACTACAGAAGCTTGAGCACGCTAATGAACTTGGCGATGTAATGGATGAAGTGTTTGGTACCGACAATATCAAGCAGAAAGGTGGGGCAATTGGTTTGCTGACTCAAAACCAGCTAACGCGCAGCTCAGTCTATCACCAAGCTTTGATTCTGGCGCTAATCCCATTTACCAATCCAGAGCACTTCCCCGCTAACTTGTAGTAATGGTAAAAATCACATAGTAAAAAGGGCGGTAAATCCGCCCTTTTTGCCGTCTGTACCTCAGGGAGTTCGACTCAACGGTTATTGAGCTCCCTGCTCTAACAATACCTTAAGCTTATCTTTGTCAGTACCTGACTTTGACTTCAGCTCATTTGAGCCACGAGTAATCGTTGCAATACCAACCCCCAGCATTTGACTGATCTGACGTTGTGACAACTCGCCTTTGAGAAGTTCATTTAGGATATTCACGCGTGCAGTGAGCGATTCCCTCTCATCCGGCGTCATTAGCATGGTCAACAGCATCTCGTGCTGCTGGTTATCCACACTTGAGCGGATCAGTTCAACAATCTGCTGCCAGTCTTTGTACTCAGGTTCGTGTGACATCAAGTTACCTCACTCAATACTTGGTATTGATCTCATTTGGGGTCAAGAACGCACCATCGACACCTAAAAGGTCACGGTAATAGGTTTCAAACATCAAAATGTTTTGCACATAACCGCGGGTCTCTTTAAATGGAATCGCTTCGATAAAGGAATAAGCATCCACTTTACCTTGAGTTCGCTCTCGCCACGTTTTTACTCGGTTTGGCCCAGCATTATAAGCAGCGAGCGCAAAAATACGATTATTATCGTAATCCTCCATCAAACCTTGCAAGTAGTGGCTACCAATTTCGATATTTTTACCCACATTGTACAAGTCCTCCGTACCTTGATACTTAAGCTTGTATTTACGTGCAGTATACTTTGCGGTTGCTGGCATGATTTGCATCAGACCTCGAGCACCAACTGGCGAACGCGCTTCTGAATCTAGAGCGCTTTCCTGTCGAGCCAGTGACATCATTGTTATCGGGTCGATATTGTGCTTCTCAGCATAGAAGTTAAACCACCAGCGGTGAGCAATTGGGAAACGTAATGGAATGTTATCCCACATTTTTGCTTGAATACTCGCCGTAACCGTTAAGTTATGCCAACGCTTAGAAGCTGCATAAGCTGCCAACATAGTTCTTTCTTCTTTACTCACTCGACCAAGTAAATGAGACCACTCACTCTTTGCAGCCGCAATTTTATCTGTCTCGATAAGCTCTTCAATTCGAGTTAGAGAGCTCTGGTATGGCTTGAGTACTCTCTTTTCTAACTTAACTGTTGATGATGGATATTTTATCGACTGGCCAATCGCATTGGCTGCCGCAACACTATAAAAATTACGTTGCCCTACTAACTTCGACAGTCTTTGCTTACCTGCGACTTCATCACCCAGTGCAATCTCACTACGTCCTAACCAATATTGCCACCGAAGCGAACCTTGCTCTTCATCATTAAGCACCGCGATCCACTTTTGTACCCCTTGCCAATCACCGTTTTGAATCGACAAACGAATGCGGCTCTCAATCAAAGGTAAATGTTCACTGGTTTTCGTATTGTCATCACGCCACTTAGCAAGTGAATCTGATTCTGTACGAATCAAACGGATTGCAATGTAATCGGCTAGTGCTTGCGCTTTTTCGGGAGAGAATTTTTGTCCTTTCACGACCGCCGCGTAAGCCTCTTGTGCTTGCTTGGTGTTCTTGCGTGCAAGTTTCTCGAGTGCATATTCACTCTGAGCCCGGTTGAAGTCATTTGCAGGTTGCTTCTTAGCAAATGCAGCGACCGTTTCTGGCTTATCAAACAACGCTTTCATCGCTTTAGCTTGTTGCTGCGCTTTTGCTGATTCTGGCAGTTTCTGCAGGTAACTGATCAAACTACTATTTCGCGCATCAAACGCCAATAGCATGCGTTGCAAGATCATGTCATCAGTACGGCCGCCCGCTTTATCCCAAGCAGAAAATAACGGATCGCATTCATCGGCAATGCTCTTACCTCGCAGCCACATATGTTCAGCACCTTTAAAGGCCGCAACTTGTTTTCCTTGTTCTAGCTGAGCAACATAAAAAATGCACTGATAGCGCTCACCACTTGGCTCAAACTTCTGGAACTCGGTAATGGTTTTCCAGTCTTTCTGGCGATACAGGCTATCTAAGTAAGGCGCTCGAATCCGACGTGAAAATGGAAAAGCCTCATGGTCTTTAATAAATTCATCCACCTGTTGTGGAGACTTACTCGATAATTGCCTCAGAAACACACGATAATCCACATAAGGCGTCAATGGATAATCGGCAATTTTAGAACGAATAGACAAGTAACCATCAATGTCATTCTCATCTAATAAATTCTGTGCCTGCTCATAAACTTGGCGCTGTTTCTCAAGGCTCAGCGCTGCATTTGCTGATACGCTAACTGCACATAAAGCGGCTGCGTAGCATACTGTTTTAGCCAATTCAGATACGTTGAATTTCATGTGCGTCATTTTCCCCAGACGTTTATCACTGCAACGCTTGCCACTGGTGAACCCAAAGAATGGCAAGTCGTCAAGCATATGCATCTATTTACACCGTATTCAGCACTTATTGTAAAGCGACTTGATGTAATAAATGTTGTACTCGTAAAACTTTTGAGCCTTTTAAGACCAATAAATTGCCACTAACTCATCCATCACGGTGAACTATTGGTATTTATTTATAGGCGAACAAGAAAAGTGTATACCCTAACGTTGTGAGTTTCCGGTCAGCAAGAAATCAGAAATAGAACTGACCGTGAATTTCTTGCATTGCGGTAACAAAACTCAAGGAGTTGGTATAAAATAGAGCCTTTGAATGACAGTTAATTTAGGAACGATCGGCAATGGCTGAATACGTATATACCATGTCGCGGGTGAGCAAAATCGTGCCACCTAAGCGTCAAATTCTTAAAGACATCTCTCTAAGCTTCTTCCCAGGTGCAAAAATCGGTGTTCTAGGTCTGAACGGTGCTGGTAAATCTACACTGCTACGTATCATGGCTGGTATCGATACTGATATCGATGGTGAAGCACGCCCACAACCAGGTCTAAACGTAGGTTACCTGCCTCAAGAACCTGTACTAGACGAATCTAAAACGGTTCGTGAAATCGTTGAAGAAGCCGTTTCAGATGTTGCTGACGCTCTTAAGCGTTTGGATGCGGTATATGCAGCGTATGCAGAACCAGATGCAGATTTCGACGCACTTGCAAAAGAGCAAGGCGAACTAGAAGCGCTAATTCAAGCGAAAGACGGTCACAACCTAGACAACGCGCTAGAGCGTGCTGCAGATGCTCTTCGTCTACCTGAGTGGGATCAAAAGATCCAACACCTATCAGGTGGTGAGCGTCGCCGCGTTGCGATTTGTCGTCTGCTTCTAGAAAAACCAGACATGCTACTACTAGACGAACCAACCAACCACTTGGATGCTGAGTCTGTTGCATGGCTAGAACGTTTCCTAGTTGACTACACTGGTACTGTAGTTGCGATTACCCACGACCGTTACTTCCTAGATAACGCTGCGGGTTGGATCCTAGAACTTGACCGTGGTGAAGGTATTCCATGGGAAGGTAACTACACCTCTTGGCTAGAGCAAAAAGATGCGCGTCTACAACAAGAAGCGTCTCAAGAAAAAGCTCGCCAAAAGACCATCGAGAAAGAACTTGAGTGGGTTCGTCAAAACCCTAAAGGTCGTCAGGCAAAATCTAAAGCACGTATGGCGCGCTTTGAAGAGCTACAAAACACTGACCACCAAAAACGTAACGAAACCAACGAGCTGTTCATCCCGCCAGGTGAGCGTCTAGGTGATAAAGTTATCGAAGTGAACAACCTGACTAAGTCATTTGACGGTCGCGTTCTTATTGATGACCTATCGTTCAGCATGCCTAAGGGTGCAATCGTAGGTATCATCGGTGCCAACGGTGCAGGTAAATCTACTCTATTCAAGATGCTAAGCGGCACTGAGCAGCCAGATTCAGGTACAATTGAACTGGGTGAAACAGTGAAACTGGCGTCTGTTGAGCAGTTCCGTGACTCAATGAACGACAAGAACACGGTATTCCAAGAGATTTCTGAAGGTGCTGATATCATTAAGATCAACAACTTCGAAATCCCAGCTCGTGCATACTGTTCACGTTTTAACTTCAAAGGTTCAGACCAACAGAAAGTGATTGGTGAGCTATCTGGTGGTGAGCGTAACCGTGTACACCTTGCTAAACTGCTGAAAGCAGGCGGCAACGTACTACTACTCGATGAGCCAACCAACGACCTTGACGTTGAAACGCTACGTGCACTAGAAGAAGCTCTACTAGAATTCCCTGGCTGTGCAATGGTTATCTCGCACGACCGTTGGTTCCTAGACCGTATCGCTACGCACATCATCGATTACCGCGATGAAGGCCAAGTTAACTTCTACGAAGGTAACTACAACGAGTACATGGAATGGCTGAAGAAGACCCTTGGTCCTGAAGCAGCTGAGCCACACCGCATCAAGTACAAGCGCGTATCTAAGTAACTTAGACGCTGTATTGATATGCCAGATGGTGTCTAAAAACCACCTGTGCTTGTAATTTGTTCAAAGGTCGCTATCATGGCGACCTTTGTTGCATATTTAGCCATAATCTTATTTAAAAACCACAGTTTTTGAACCAAGATCGAATAATTAGCGCGCTTTCTGATAGACTAGTTAGTCATATCGACCAAAAAAAGAAAGTGCTATGACGGAACGACGCCGCTTTTCTCGTATTATCTATCGTGTACCTGCTACGCTCACACAAGGGCTAAACCAGCTCGATACCACAATTCAAGATTTGTCTTTGCACGGATTGCTACTCAGAACAAGTTCGTCTGCAGAGTTAGATCTCCACTCTCCTGTCGAAATCTGTTTCGCATTTTCTGAATCAGAACAAAGTGTTTGTTTGACAGCAAATATAGTAAGTTTGAATCAGAACGCCATTCGGCTTAGAATTAGCAGCATTGATATTGATAGCATTAGTCAATTACGACGTTTCATAGAATTGAATGTTGGTAGTGATGAACTCCTGAATCGAGAGTTAGAGCACCTTTCAGATCTCGGAGCGGAGTAATTCACAACTCAACTCAGTAAAGAGCCATGTCTAAAAAAATAACCATGCAGATCCCAACTAAAAACGGAGATCAGCTATTTTATTTGGGTCGCCCTTCGATCCTTGCTATTTTTGCATCCCTGTTCGCACTTCCTGCGGTGATCGGTGGCGCTTGGTACTTAAATCAACAACAAGTTGAAAACCAAGAGAACCTAAACCAAACCATTGCGAAGCTAGAAAGCGAAAAAGCCCAAATAACAGCGCTATATGAAGAGCAATTGGATACTAATCATGCTCTATCTCAATCGCTTACAGATAAAAACAACCAGATCCAACTACTAGGCAAACGCGTCTTTGATGTTGAGTCAGTACTTGGCCTTGCAGATGAAGAACTGATCGGAGAAGAAAACAGTCTCGCTCTAGAAGAACGTATTGATGCAGCCGCTATTGACTCTGCAGTACGTGCGACGATGTTTCGCTTGATCCCCAACGACAGTCCGATGACTTATCAGCGCATCTCATCGCCATATGGCAGCCGTATTAATCCAATTTCAGGGAAACGTCATGTCCACACCGGTATTGACCTAACCTGTAAACGTGGTGAAGAGATCCTCGCTCCCGCTGATGGTGTGGTTGAAACGGTTCGCCCAAGCAACAAAGGCTACGGAAACTATCTAACTCTGCGACACTCTTTTGGTTTCTCAAGCTCTTTTGCGCACCTAAACAGATTTAAGGTCAAGAGTGGTCAGTTCGTCAGTAAAGGCGACGTGATTGCAAAATGTGGTAACTCTGGCAATTCAACCGGTCCACACCTTCACTACGAAGTACGCTTCCTAGGTCGCACATTAAACCCACGTTACCTAATGGACTGGACACCGGAAAACTTCAACTCCGTGTTTGAAAAAGAGAAGATGGTGAAATGGGGCCCATTAGTTCAGTTAATTGATAATGTGGTTCGCCTGCAAATCAATCTAACCAACTCTCCGTACCGTGATACCAGCATCAACACAGTATCGAGTGAAGACAACAGTGGCACCTCGACCAACTGATAGTTTTCAAAGTCTTCAAATAAAAAGAGCAGCCCGTGAGCTGCTCTTTTTGCATTTTAAATTAGTACTTATCCACGATGGATATTATCGTTAGCTTGTTTGAGCAAGTTCTGGCTCTCGTTCATAAATTGCTGAGAGTACTCACCAAACCAATCACTGACTTGTTCAAAGCTTTCAACGAATTCTGCTTTGTCTTTGCTATCCAAAATGCTCAGCGCGTCACCGAAGCGTTGATGGAAACGCTTAATCATGTCGATGTTCTCTTGCGAAGAGAGAATGATGTCACCGTAGAGATTTGGATCCTGACCAAACAGACGCCCTACCATCGCCAACTCCAAGCGGTAGATTGGTGAGCTCAGTTTTAGCAGTTGTTCGATGTTAGGATTCTCTTTGCTTAGGTGCATGCCATAAGCAAACGAGGTGAAGTGGCGCAACGCCTGAATCAGCGTCATGCCATGATCGTGCTCTTGCGCATCGATTTGGCACAAACTTGCGCCCCAAATACCAAACTGTTGCAGCAACCATTGGTATTGATCGTTACCACGGCCGTCACAGTACACTATCACCTGCTTTGCTAGGCTCGGTACATCGGGGCCAAACATAGGGTGCAAACCAACTACTGGGCCTTGGTGCACATTCAACATTGCTTGTAGCGGCTTAGACTTGATAGAAGTCAGGTCACACAGAATACAATCTTTTGGTAGGTTACCTAGCTTTTCAATCACGCCTTCTGTTAGATGAATCGGCACAGTAACCACCACCAGACCCGCATCTTTCAAGATGTCATCTGCATGATCCCAGTCTTTACTGCCCAGCACTTTCACTTGGTAACCAGACAGCTTAAACATTCGACCAAACAGACCACCTAACTGGCCATTCCCACCAATAATGACCACTGAGCGCAATTCTGGGTTCAAACACTTAAAACCGGAATCTTTCTCGCTGGCATAAGACTCACGCATGGTTCGACGAAGAATGTCTTCAATCAGCTGTGGGGGGATCCCCATCTTTTCTGCTTCAGCTCGTCGTGATGCCAACATAGCTGCCTCACGATCTGGGGCGTAAATTGGCAAACCGTGTTCGCTTTTTACTTCACCCACTTTCTCTACTAGAGCTAAACGCTGAGCCAGTAGCTCCAACATTTGCTTATCGACTGCATCAATCTGATCGCGTAATGCGTTAAGTTCAACTGCCATTGATGTTCCTTAAATCCCGTGTTGTTAGCCTTTTAGACGATTCTCTAAGAAAGGCACCAGCTCTTCGTGTGCATGACGTAATAGTGCCTCAGTTGAATCCCAATTGATACATGCGTCGGTGATCGATACGCCGTATTTCATCTCTTCGAGTGACAGGTCTGAAGATTGGCTACCTTCATTGATATGACTCTCAATCATCAAGCCAATGATCGACTTATTACCCTCACGGATTTGGTGAATCACATCCTCTGCGACCAATGGCTGACGGCGGTAATCTTTGCGGGAGTTAGCATGGCTACAGTCGACCATCAAAGAGGCATCAAGACCAGACTTCGCCATTTCTTGCTCACATTCCGTCACTGACACTGAATCGTAGTTGGTTTGCTTACCACCACGTAAAATCACATGGCCATTTGGGTTGCCTTGTGTCGTCAGTAGCGCCACTTGACCTTCGCGGTTAATACCCATGAAACGGTGACTAGAAGAGGCTGCTTGCATCGCGTTAACAGCGGTAGCCAAGCTGCCATCCGTACCATTCTTAAAGCCGATAGGCATAGAAAGACCACTTGCCATCTCACGGTGAGTTTGTGACTCCGTAGTACGAGCACCGATCGCTGCCCAACTAAAGGTATCTGCAAGGTATTGTGGGCTGATTGGGTCAAGGGCTTCTGTTGCTAACGGGATTTCCATCTCTGCCAATTCAACCAGCAGTTCACGACCAACATGCAGACCATGCTCAATGTCGAAGCTGCCATCTAGGTGTGGGTCATTGATTAGGCCTTTCCACCCAACGGTGGTTCGAGGCTTCTCAAAGTAAACACGCATTACAATATACAGTTGGTCGCTTAGTTGTTCTGAAAGAGCTTTTAGACGCTTAGCGTAATCCTTCGCAGCCTCTACGTCATGGATGGAACATGGTCCACATACAACAAGTAGGCGATGATCTTTTTTGTGAATGATGTCTGCGATAGTTTGACGAGACTCTTGGATGAAACGTCGCGCCTTTTCACTTAGAGGAAGCTTAGCTTTTAGCTCCTCAGGTGTGATAAGAACTTGTTCTTCGCTGATGTTGATGTTGCTCAATTCACTTTTTTGCATAACTTCGACCTGTATATTTTTATTTACACCCAACCAAATTCTTGGTGAGAAAACTAAGCTTTATCGACAAGATAACAGGCTAAAAAAGAAATACAAGCGTACACAATAAAAAACATTTAGTGTAAATATAAATTTACAATCAAAGAAAAACCGAAGTACAGAGCACTTCGGCTTAAAATAGGTGTTTTTGGCAGTTTACATATATACCCAAGTAAACCATCAATCAGGGTTTACATGATTAACCAATCAATCGCTTCATAGCTTCAGAGGCCTCTTTCCACTCTTGCGAGAGTTTTAGCTCGCTTAGAGAAAAACTTTGCTTCTTCAATAAGGCATCAGCAAGAGGAACAGAAGTGATTGGCAGATTATCAAGCACCTCAACTTGCGCATCGCGCTTGTTGCAAACCAGCAGCATATCGCAGCCAGCGTTTAATGCTTGTATACCCCGCTCGGCTGGCCCCCCCATGATCGCAGCGCCTTCCATGGTCAAGTCATCAGAGAAGATCAAACCTTTAAAGCCAAGTTGCTGGCGCAGGATTTGTTTTAGCCAATACTCAGAGCCACTAGCAGGTTGGTCATCATAATTAGGGAAAATAACGTGAGCAGGCATCATCGCGTCTAAGATGCCAGAATCGATTTGCGCTTTGAAGATGGCCATATCCTGTTCGAAGATATCACTGCGCTCATCGTATGGCGTCTCTAGGTGTGAATCGGCAATCACACCACCATGGCCCGGGAAGTGTTTACCTGTTGTAGCCATACCGACACTCTTCATGCCCTGCATGTAAGCGGTGCTATGACGCAAAATTGTATCCATATCCTCACCAAAAGCTCGGCTGCCGATCGCTTTACACTGGTGACCTTTATCCAGTACTGGGGCAAAGCTTAGGTCGATGTCATGAGCAATCAATTCTGCCGCCATCAACCAACCGCCCATGCGTGCCAGTTCTTCACTGTTTTGGTGCTTGGCGTATTCGTCTGCCGCCGGAATCAGTGAGAAGCCTTCACGGAAACGCTGAACACGCCCACCTTCTTGGTCAACACCAATCAAAATCGGACGCTTAGCCGCTTTACGGATAGATTGGGTAAGAGCTTGAAGCTGTTCGCTGTCGTGGTAGTTACGAGTAAATAAAATCAAACCTCCAACCGTTGGATGCTCCAAAATTTCTCTGTCTTCTGCGGTCAGTTCATAACCTGCAACATCAACCCATAACGGTCCCATTGTTTCTCCTCAAAATCGGCTGAATATCTCGTATTCGATGAGGTTATTCGCTTCAGAATTGCTTTACAATAAGTGAATCGAAGAATTGACGGAATCGACTGTGAATCTTAACAATCTGTACATCGGTGTGATGTCTGGAACCAGCATGGATGGCGTGGATACGGTACTGGTAGAAATTGAAGATAGCCATGTTCGCCTGCTCGCCTCTGATGACTATCCAATGCCTGCTGGCCTTAAACAAACCCTATTATCGGTTTGCACTGGACAAAATACGAACCTAAAAGCCATTGGCGAGCTCGACCATCAACTTGGTCATCTGTTTGCCGATGCAGTGCTACAGCTATTAGATAAGTCTGGCTATTCTGCTGACCAGATCCGAGCCATTGGCAATCACGGTCAAACCGTATTCCACCAACCAACCGGCGATCTACCTTTCACCACCCAACTGGGTGACGCTAACATCATTGCTGTTAAGACTGGCATTGACACCGTGGCAGATTTTCGTCGCAAAGATATGGCATTAGGTGGACAAGGTGCACCACTCGTTCCGGCGTTTCACAAAAACATCTTTGCTATGCAAGATTCTACAACCGTGGTGCTTAACATCGGTGGTATTGCCAATATCTCGGTACTGTATCCCCAGCAAGCGGTGATTGGCTATGATACTGGCCCAGGTAACATGTTGATGGATGCATGGTGTGAGCTGCATACCGGACAAGGCTTCGACAAAGACGCCCTATTTGCTCTGCAAGGCAATATCGATACAGCATTACTGACTCAACTCTTAGCAGAGCCTTACCTCGCAATGTCAGCGCCCAAAAGCACAGGGCGTGAGCTGTTCAATATTGACTGGCTGCATAAACAGTTAGCGAATTACGACGTTTCTGCACAAGATGTACAACGCACACTTTGTGAATACTCTGCGGTGACTATCGCAAATGAAGTGGAAAAGTTCACTTATGGTCAAAAACCTCAACTATTAGTGTGTGGCGGTGGAGCAAGGAACCCACTACTGATGCAACGTTTAACAGCGCTTCTGATTCAGTGGCAAGTCGCGACAACGAACGACAAAGGCGTTGATGGAGACTACATGGAAGCGATGGCATTTGCTTGGCTTGCACAGCGACATATCGACGGCCTGCCGAGTAACTTACCTGAAGTGACTGGTGCGAGCCGTCTTGCTTCACTCGGTGTACTCTATCCTAAAAACTAAATGCGTTGTGTCAGACACAGCGACAAAATAAATCAAAATCAGTATTAAAAGGCTTAAACCATTATGACAAATGACGCGCTTATTGCTGCTCTTGCCCACCTTGTATCAGAGGGTCGCAACCCAGATACGATGGACATTGACTTACTTCCATCTCTGGACATCGTTCAGCGCCTTAACCAGCAAGATAAACTGGTCCCACTTGCAGTAGAGAAAGTGCTACCTGAGATCGCCCTCGCGGTAGAGAAGATCACCGATGCATTTAAAGTCGGCGGTCGTCTGATTTACATGGGCGCAGGCACCAGTGGCCGCTTAGGCGTGCTTGATGCATCTGAATGTCCGCCAACCTTTGGGGTGTCTGACAAAATGGTGATTGGTTTGATTGCAGGTGGTCCCGAGGCAATTCTCAAAGCCAAAGAAGGTGCGGAAGATTCTCCTACTTTAGGTGAGCAGGATTTGAAAGACATCGAGTTCACCAATCGTGATGTGGTGGTCGGCATTGCCGCTAGCGGTCGCACGCCTTATGTAATTGGCGGTTTGGAATACGCTAACGAAATTGGCGCAACCACAGTTGCGCTTTCTTGTAATCCAGACTCACCAATTGCAGACATCGCTAATATCGCAATTTGTCCAGTCGTGGGGCCAGAAGCTTTGACAGGTTCAACACGTTTGAAATCGGGTACCGCGCAGAAGCTGGTTCTGAACATGCTGACCACAGCAAGCATGATCCGTTTGGGTAAGAGCTACCAAAACCTGATGGTCGATGTGAAGGCGACCAACAACAAGCTCGTTGCACGCGCGGCGCGAATTGTGATGCAAGCGACCGATTGCAGCAAAGAACAAGCAACCGAAGTGCTCAAACAAACGGATTACGAAGTGAAACTGGCGATCTTAATGATCCTGACCGATCTTGATATTGAATCTGCTCGCGCGCATTTGCATCACCAAGATGGTTTCTTGCGTAAGGCAGTGGAAAGCCACCAGCCTAAATAGTGGGATGATAAAGTCAAAGCAAACAAAAAGGAGACCTCCAAGTCTCCTTTTTCGTCTGGTATCAAGAGTTAGTCTTCATACAACCACTCATCAAACTCTTGGTTAAGCTTGTCATTCGCTTTGCGTTTGATGTGATCGGGATTCGTCATGTTCTTAACATTATCCACTTTGTTGGTGTACTTGCGCGTGGTTTGGTTTACTTCACGCTTAACCTGATTCTCTACATAAGTGCCATCGGTGATCTCTTTGATATTACGCTTAGTATGATTGATGGTGTTGGTAATACGATGCTTGTCATGATCGTACTTACGCTTCATCTTTATCGACTCTTTCAATACGTTGGTTGCACCAACCGTTAGGGGAAAGAGCGCCAATGCGACCAAAAAGATCTTCTTCATATTTCTATTTCACTTCTGATTGAATCTGATACCACCAGTAAACCAAAGCAATAAAATTCAAATGTCAGAAGATTAACAGGGAAGATTGCCGTCTTGATTATGAAACAGAACTAGTTGCTGTATTCGTTCCAGCCGCGTTGCCATTCCATACGGAACTTCTGTGCTTGAGGCGTACCTTCACATACACCTTCATAATATTGACCAGACAAGCCCATTTGGTAAGCGAAATTCGGATTACAGTATTCCGTCACGCCTTCTAGATAACCTTGGTCGTAATCACCTTGCTTAGCGTTACCGAATTGATTGAGCTCTTTCACCGTGCGAGAGGTGTGTCCGGCAACACCATCTTGATAACCGATCTGATACCAATCACCAGATTGCGCCAATTCTTCCGTGGTTGCCGCACACCCAGCGAGTAAAGCCAGCGCCAAGCCTAACGTTGCCTTTTTCATGATTCTTCCTTAACTAGTTGTTTTCCAAACAAGCTTACCACTAAAGCCTGTGCTTTGCCGCTGCTGTGTCGATTTAACCTCTGAGTTTCCCCAATGGCCACTCACGATACATAACGACCATTGAGTACCGAATTCCACCACTCAATGGATGTCCCGACCACTAAGCAAACGATAAAACCACTTAATCCTTATATCGACCACTCGCTTCTCTATTCGACCACTCATCCACAGACTGAATGCACTTAACAAAAGAGGCGAATACCATACAACCTGAGCTTAAAAAATTACCCTACCTAATAAACCAAGGACAATTGCTATGATGTGGTTTCTAACCTGTGTCGCAGCCCTCATCGGCGGATACTTCATCTATGGCGCTTTCGTTGAGAAAGTTTTCGGTATCAATGAGAATCGCCAAACGCCTGCCCATACCAAAACCGACGGTGTTGACTACGTTCCAATGTCAACCAAACGCGTTTACCTCGTTCAACTGCTTAACATTGCTGGTGTTGGTCCTATCTTCGGTCCAATCATGGGTGCCCTATACGGCCCTGCTGCAATGCTGTGGATAGTTGTAGGTTGTATCTTCGCAGGTGCAGTACACGATTACTTCTCAGGCATGCTTTCTGTTCGTAACGGCGGTGCATCAGTGCCAACGATTACTGGTCGCTATCTAGGTAATGGCGCAAAACACTTTATGAACATCTTTGCCATTGTCCTATTGCTTCTTGTTGGTGTGGTATTCGTATCTGCGCCAGCAGGCATGATTACTAACCTAATCAACGACCAAACCAGCCTAAACGTAAGCATGACAACCATGGTTGTGTTGATTTTTGCTTACTACATCATCGCGACAATTGTTCCTGTTGATAAAATCATCGGTCGTTTCTACCCACTGTTCGGCGCACTCCTGATCTTCATGTCTGTTGGTCTAATGACAGCAGTGGCATTCTCTAGCGAACATACCGTAATGGGCGATTTCCAAGTGAGCGACATGCTGACTAACCTGAACCCGAACGATATGCCGCTATGGCCAGCGTTGTTCATCACCATCGCGTGTGGTGCAATTTCTGGCTTCCACGCAACTCAGTCTCCACTGATGGCGCGTTGTATGGAAAACGAGAAAAACGGTCGCTTCGTATTCTACGGTGCAATGATTGGTGAAGGTGTTATCGCACTTATTTGGTGTGCTATCGCTCTGTCCTTCTTCGGTACTCTAGACGGTCTTGCAGAAGCGGTGAAGAACGGCGGTCCTGGTAACGTGGTATACAGCGCTTCATTTGGTCTGCTAGGTGTTTTCGGTGGTGTGATTGCTTTCCTTGGTGTGGTTATTCTGCCAATCACATCGGGTGACACAGCGTTCCGCTCAAGCCGCCTAATTCTTGCTGAATACTTCGGTATGGAACAGAAAACACTGCGTAACCGCCTGCTAATGGCTGTACCGTTGTTCGTTATCGGTGGCATTCTGACTCAAGTAGACTTCGGTATTATCTGGCGTTACTTCGGCTTTGCGAACCAAACAACAGCAGTAATGATGCTTTGGACTGCATCGGCTTACCTACTACGCCATAACAAACTGCACTGGATTACAACAGTACCAGCGATATTCATGACTACCGTGTGTGCAACTTTCATTCTAAATAACAGCACACTAGGTTTTGGTCTACCGATTCAAGTATCAACTATCGCAGGCGTTCTATTTGCACTAGCGACAGCGGGTTACGTTATCAAGATTTCAAAAGGTAAAGGCGAAACAGACCTAGCCGACGAAGAGAAACCACAAGCAGCTTCAGAAACCGCATAATGAATCCCTTCGCTTGCTAACCGATTCATTATCAATGTCTGGATAAAACCAAGAGCCTGCCCTTTGCAGGCTCTTTTTGTTTCTCTTCGAAGATTTAATTCACTTACAATAAAAACATCATTTTTAGGTTAGGTTCGCTATGGAACTGGTCATCTCCCTTTTACAACAAATGTGTGTTTACTTAGTGCTGGCTTACATGCTGAGTAAAACGCCAATCATTTTGCCCCTGCTGAGTATCTCCTCTCGCCTCAGTCATCGGCTCATTTGTTACGTACTCTTCTCTGGCTTTTGTATTCTAGGCACCTACTTCGGCTTGCACATTAATGATGCCATTGCCAACACTCGTGCTATTGGCGCAGTGATGGGAGGCCTGTTTGGCGGCCCAGTAGTGGGTTTTGCAGTGGGATTAACCGGAGGCATTCACCGCTATACATTAGGCGGCTTTACAGATTTAGCCTGTGCAATCTCTACCACGGCAGAAGGCTTGATTGGCGGCCTGCTACATGTCTACCTAATTAAGCGAAAAAAAGGCTCGATGCTGTTTAACCCCAGTGTCGTCTTCAGCGTGACCTTTGTAGCAGAGATTGTACAGATGATCGTCTTACTCGCCGTTGCCAAGCCATTCGACCAGGCCTATGAACTCGTTTCAGCAATTGCTGCTCCGATGATCATTGCCAACTCAGTTGGTGCAGCCCTGTTCATGAGTATCCTGCAAGATCGTAAAACCATTTTTGAAAAGTACTCAGCGACCTTCTCTCGCCGCGCATTGAGCATTGCCGACCGCTCTGTCGGTATTCTTAGCAACGGATTTAATAGTGAGAACGCCGATAAAATTGCCCGTATCATCTATGAAGAAACCAAAGTCGGCGCGGTCGCCATTACCGACCAGGAAAAAATTCTGGCTTTCGTTGGTATTGGTGATGATCACCATAGGCCAAATACTCCAATTTCATCACAAAGCACACTCGATTCGATGGAGAAGAACGACATCATCTACCTTGATGGCAGTGAACGCCCTTACCAATGTTCATTAGCACAAGATTGTAAACTGGGCTCTGCATTGATTATTCCTCTACGCGCAGGGAAAGAGGTGGTGGGCACCATCAAGCTTTATGAGCCAAAACGCAAACTGTTCTCGACAGCCAATATGTCAATGGCGGAAGGGATTGCTCAGCTTCTTTCGAGCCAAATCTTGTATGGTGATTATCAGCAGCAACAAACCCTGCTGGCTCAGGCAGAAATCAAACTGCTTCACGCTCAAGTGAACCCACACTTCTTGTTTAATGCGCTAAACACCATCAGCGCCATCACTCGTCGAGATCCAGACAAGGCGCGAGAACTGATCCAAAACCTGTCGCACTTTTTCCGTAGTAACTTAAAACAGAACATCAACACCGTAACGCTAAAGGAAGAATTGGCTCACGTGAACTCCTACTTGTCGATCGAAAAGGCGCGCTTTACCGATCGCCTAGAAGTAGAGATTGATATTGAACCTGAACTGCTGGATATCAAACTGCCAAGCTTCACCCTTCAACCTTTGGTCGAGAACGCTATTAAGCATGGTATTTCCAATATGCTAGAAGGTGGCAAAGTGAAGATTTACAGCCAAGCGCATGCACAAGGGCACCTGATTACCGTAGAGGACAATGCTGGGAGCTATGAGCCGCCAAAAGAGAATCATTCTGGTTTAGGGATGGAAATTGTTGATAAGCGCTTATCGAATCAATTTGGGCGTGATTCAGCGCTAAAAATTACCTCTCAGCAGCACCAATTTACTAAAATGAGTTTTATCATTCCCCATTCACAATAAACACTGTCAACTCACTTAAGAAGGTAGTCTTGGATGTTAACCGCTCTCGTCATTGATGATGAACAGTATGCTCGTGAAGAGCTGGCAGAACTATTGGATGAAACCGGTCAGATAGAGGTGATTGGCAATGCATCAAACGCCATTACTGGACTCAAGAAAATCAATGAGCTAAAACCTGACGTGGTGTTTCTAGATATCCAAATGCCTCAAGTGACGGGAATCGAACTGTTAGGCATGCTCGATCCAGAAACCATGCCTTATGTGGTGTTTGTTACCGCTTACGACCAGTATGCTATTCAGGCTTTTGAAGACAACGCATTTGACTATCTACTTAAACCAGTAGACCCGTGTCGCCTGACCAAGACGGTGAAACGTCTTAACAAAGTGATGAGTCAATCAGCCCTCACTCAACAATTGTCAGCCATCGCCCCCGAGAGCCTAGACCAAATTCCATGTATTGGGCACAACCGCATTGTGATCATGGCAACCGAAACCGTTGAATGCGCTTACAGTGACATTAGTGGTGTACATGTCCGCTCCGCAAGTCAAACGGCAAGCACACAGTTGACGCTAAAAACCTTGGAAGAGAAAACGCCACTAGTACGTTGCCATCGCCAATATCTTGTTAGCACCAAAGCTATTAGCGAAATAAAGTTACTGGAAAATGGACTGGCTGAAATCATCACCAAAACCGGCTTTGAGATCCCGGTGAGCCGTCGTTACCTTAAAATACTTAAGGAAATGCTAGGTATTAGCCACTAGGGTCTGACTCTGACGGAGCCATGTAGAAACATCCAACTAAAAAGGCGACCTCATGGTCGCCTTTTTAGTATTCGTACCGCCTTAATCAACTTGCTTGATTTGCAGCTCTTTTGGTACTTCGAAGAACATGTTCTCTTCACGACCAAGTACTTCGTCCACCGCTTGCGCGCCAACCAGTTCTTTGATTCGTTCTAGAATTTGGTTTACCAGTTCTTCTGGCGCTGATGCCCCCGCTGTCACACCAACTTTTACTTTTCCATCAAACCATTCTGGCTTAATGTCTTCTGGACAGTCAGTAAGGTAACCAGGCGTACCGAGTTTCTCTGCTAGCTCTTTGAGACGTGTTGAGTTCGACGAGTTCTTGGAACCTACCACGACCATCACATCTACGTCATTTGCAAGCTCACGCACCGCATCTTGACGGTTTTGTGTTGCGTAGCAGATATCATCTTTACGAGGGCCTTGGATATCTGGGAATACGCGGCGTAGCTCTTCAATCACATCTGCGGTTTCATCAACAGACAACGTGGTTTGGCTCACGTAATGCAGATCGGATGGATCTTTTACGATCGCTTTTAGCTTCTCAACGTCTGCTGGCGTTTCCACCAAATACATACCGCCAGTCTCACTGGAGTACTGACCCATCGTGCCTTCCACTTCAGGGTGACCAGCATGGCCGATCAGCACCACTTCCATATTACGGCGGCTTGCACGCGCCACTTCCATATGGACTTTGGTTACCAGTGGACAAGTTGCATCAAACACCGTTAAGTCACGTGATTTCGCTTCTTGGCGAACCGCTTGTGATACACCATGAGCGGAGAAAATCACAATGTTGTTGTCTGGCACTTCGTGCAGTTCTTCAACGAAGATCGCACCACGCTGCTTTAAGCCTTCGACTACAAAACGGTTATGCACCACTTCATGTCGAACATAGATAGGTGGCTGATACATTTCTAGCGCACGCTCTACGATACTAATCGCACGGTCAACACCAGCACAGAAACCACGTGGGTTAGCTAACAGGATTTTCATTTCATTGCTCATGGAGGTTATCTTTTATTTGGTTCGCTATTCTACTGACAAAATTTCGACTTCGAAAGTCACGTCTTGTCCCGCGAGTGGATGGTTGAAGTCCACTGTTACTGAGTCGCCAGCAATCTCAGTAATGATGCCTGGGATCTCCATGCCATCTGGACCACTGAACGCCATGATAGTACCGACTTCAACTTCCGCTTCGCCAACAAACTTAGTGCGATCCATATGGTGGATATGATCTGGGTTCGGCATACCAAAGGCGTCAGCCGCTTTTAGTTCGATCGCCTTTTGTTCACCTACTTGTAAGCCTAGTAGGCATTGCTCAAAGTTCTCACTCAAGCTGCCATCGCCCATGACGAATTTAGCAGGCTTACCCATATTGTGTGTGCTGTCTGCTACAGAGCCATCTTGCATTTTGATGGTGAAGTGCAGCGTTACTGCTGAATCTTGATTTATTGTTGTCACGTTACTGCTTCCTTGTTCTTGGGTTGTCCAGCTTTCTGTCTGATCACGTACTGTGATTGCTTTTTATTGTACGAAGATACGCGGATTGCGCTCCAACATAATAAAAAGCGTCGTCCGAATCAACGGACGACGCTTAGGGTTATTCGATATATCGCAAAAGATTACTTGTCAGCGTCCTTTTTGCGGAAGCCATCAAGAATGATCATTGCCGCACCAATACAGATGGTTGTATCTGCAAGGTTGAATGCTGGCCAATGGTAGTTACCCCAGAAGAAGTCTAGGTAATCAACAACAAAGCCATGAACCACACGATCAAACACGTTGCCCACTGCACCACCAATAATCAGCGCATAAGCGATGTTGTTCCATTTTTCTTTGGCTGGAAGCTTGCTCATCCAGTAAGTCAAAAGACCGGTTACAACGAACGCAATACCCGTGAATAACCAGCGCTGCCAACCCGCTTGATCACTCAAGAAGCTGAATGCCGCACCGTAGTTATGAACGTACAGTAGGTTAAAGAATGGCAGCACCTCAATTCGGTTTGCCCATCCATAGCCCATGTTGTCCATCACCACCAATTTGATGCCAATATCTGCAAGAAATACCAGAATCGCCAACCACAGCCAGCGCACTCCAGATTGCTTTAACGTCAGTGCTTTTTCACTCATTACTTTACCTACAAACAGCCCCAGTAAATACTGGGGCTGTTAATTTTAAAAAAAGTTCAGTCGTTCTGGATAATTACGCGAATTTACGTACTTCACCTTCACCATCAACGTTCGATACACAACGACCACAGATCTTCTCGTGACCTTCGATTGTGCCTACGTCTGGCGTGTGGTGCCAACAACGGTCACACTTCTCACCTTCTGCTGCTGCAACTTCAACGAACAAGCCGTCGATATCAGTTGCTTGTGCTGCATCAGTCTTCTCACTTAGAGGCTTAACTGTCGCTGCAGAAGTCAATAGAACGAAACGTAGTTCATCTTCTAGTTTGTTGATTTTCGCTGCTAGAGCATCATCAGCAAATAGCGTTACTTCAGCTTGAAGTGCACCACCAATGGTCTTCTCTTTACGCGCATCTTCTAGAAGTTTGTTTACCGCACCACGAACCGCTTGGATCTCAGTCCAGAATTCGTTGTTCAGCTCTTCACCTTCAGCAAGGCCGAATAGACCGTCGAACCACTCACCAGTGAATACGAACTTGTCGCGCTCGCCTGGCATTTCGTTCCAGATTTCATCTGCAGTGAACGACATGATTGGCGCCATCCAACGAACTAGCGCTTCTACGATGTAGTAAAGTGCAGTCTGACAGCTACGTTGAGCGTGACCGCCACGTTTTGCTGTGTACTGACGGTCTTTGATTACGTCTAGGTAGAAAGAGCCCATTTCGATTGAACAGAACTGCATTAGACGTTGAGTCACACCGTGTGTGTTGTACTCTTCGTATGCTTTTACGATCTCTTCTTGCGCAGCTAGTGCACGACCAACCGCCCAGCGATCTAGCGCAACCATTTCTTCAACAGGAACAATGTCTGTCTCTGGGTTGAAGCCGCTTAGGTTAGCTAGGAAGAAACGCGCTGTGTTACGGATACGACGGTACGCATCTGCGCTGCGTTTTAGGATTTCATCAGAAACCGCAACTTCACCAGTGTAGTCTGTAGAAGCAACCCATAGACGAAGAATGTCAGCACCTAGCTTGTTGGTTACGTCTTTTGGCGCAACAACGTTACCGATAGATTTCGACATCTTACGACCGTGACCGTCAACCACGAAGCCGTGTGTCAGTACTTGTTTGTAAGGTGCTTCGTCTTTCATCGCAATAGATGAAATTAGCGAAGACTGGAACCAACCACGGTGTTGGTCAGAACCTTCTAGGTATAGATCTGCACTGTTACCGTTGTACTCTTCACGAGCATCAACAACAGAGAAGTGTGTAACACCTGAATCGAACCATACGTCTAGCGTATCTAGTACTTTTTCGTATTGGTCAGCGTCAGCACCTAGTAGTTCAGCTGCATCAACATCCCACCATGCTTGAATACCTTTCTCTTCAACCAGCTTAGCAACCTTCTCGATCAGCTCTAGCGTGTTTGGATGAAGTTCTGCTGTTTCTTTGTGAACGAACAGAGCGATTGGCACACCCCAAGTACGTTGACGAGAGATACACCACTCAGGGCGACCTTCGATCATACCTTCGATACGGCTTTGACCCCACTCAGGCATCCACTCTACGCTCTTGATTGACTCTAGAGCTTTAGCACGTAGGCCAGCTTGGTCCATAGAAACGAACCATTGAGGCGTAGCACGGAAGATAATAGGAGTCTTATGACGCCAACAGTGTGGGTAGCTGTGCTCGTAAGCGTGGTGGTGTAGTAACGCACCTTTCTCTTTTAGTACTTCGACTACTGCATCGTTCGCTTTAAATACGTGCTGACCAGCAAATAGCTCTGTGTCTGGTAGGTAAACACCGTTTGAACCAACTGGGTTCGCCACTTCTAGGTTGTATTTGTTACCAACCGCGAAGTCTTCTTGACCGTGACCAGGTGCAGTGTGAACAACACCAGTACCTGAATCAGTTGTAACGTGATCACCAAGGATCGCCGGTACAGTGAAATCGTAGAATGGGTGTTGGAACTGAGAAAGCTCTAGATCCGCACCTTTTGCAAAGCCTAGGTTGTGGAAGTGCTCGATACCCGCACGATCCATTACGTCTTTCGCTAGTTCAGAAGCCACGATGATACGCTCAGCGTTGTCACCTTCTGTTTGGATAAGTACGTACTCTAGATCATCACGTAGACATACTGCGCGGTTTGCTGGCAGTGTCCAAGGCGTTGTTGTCCAGATAACAATAGATACGTCACCGTGACCTTCATGACCTTCAGTCAGTTCAAACTTAGATAGCAGTGCCGCTTCGTCTGCCGCTTTAAAACGAACATCGATAGATGGCGATACTTTATCTTTGTACTCAACTTCAGCTTCAGCAAGAGCTGAGCCACAATCTGTACACCAGTGAACTGGTTTAAAACCTTTCAGTAGATGACCTTTGCTTGCGATCTTACCTAGTGCACGGATGATGTTCGCTTCAGTAGCGAAGTCCATAGTGCGGTATGGCTTGTCCCATTCACCCATGATACCAAGACGTTTGAAGCTCTCTTTCTGACCTTCAACTTGGCCTGCTGCGTATTCACGACATTTCTCGCGGAATTCTGCAGCCGTCACTTTTTGGCCTGGTTTGCCTACTTTCTTCTCTACCATCAGTTCGATTGGCAGACCGTGACAGTCCCAGCCTGGAATGTATGGTGCGTCAAAACCTGAAAGTGTTTTGGATTTAATAATAATGTCTTTAAGAATCTTGTTTAGTGCGTGACCAATGTGAATGTCACCGTTCGCATAAGGAGGGCCATCGTGTAATACGAATGACTTTTTGCCTTTCTTAGCTTTACGGATTTCACCGTAAAGATCTTCTTTGTACCAACGCTGAAGCATTTCTGGCTCACGATTGGCCAGGTTGCCGCGCATTGGAAACCCTGTTTCAGGTAAATTCAGGGTATCTTTATACTCACTCATCGATTCTTAATTCCGTTATATTGGGCGAAAATTAGACATTATGTTGCACGGTGGAATAAACCGCTCAACGCTTAAGCTGACGCAGCCACACCCTTGCTGCTTCAGCATCCAATTCAATTTGTTGTTTAAGTGCTTCAAACGACTCAAACTTTTGCTCATCTCGAAGTTTGTGCAAAAGTTCCACTTCTAGCTGTCTGCCATATAAATTAGCGTGAAAGTCGAATAAGTGTACTTCTAACTGCTGACGAACACCATTAACTGTTGGGCGTTGGCCTATATTAGCGACACCACCAATTGGCTTATTTCCTAAGCCAAGCGCTTGAACAACATAGACTCCGGAAACCGGAGATACACAGCGCTTCAACGGAATGTTTGCAGTAGGGAACCCAATGGTTCGACCTAGCTTTCTTCCGTGTGAAACACGACCGCTGATGCTGTAGTTTCTTCCCAGCATCTCTTGTGCGGAATGCAAATCATCACGAGCTAGTGCCTGACGGATAGCCGTGCTACTCACTCGTAATTGCTGTAGACAAAAGCTCTGGGTACTCACGACTTCAAAGCCGTATTTTTTCCCAGCATCTTGTAACATTGCGAAGTTGCCAGTTCGACCTTTGCCGAAGCAAAAATCATCACCAATAACCAGAAACTTAACACCCAATCGCTCCACCAACAAGTCACGGATAAACTCTTCCGCCGTTAGGTCAGCAAAATGACGATTGAAGTTAACACACAGCAGGCGATCAATACTGAGCTTACTCAGTTGAACAAACTTATCACGTAGCCTTGTTAACCTTGCCGGTGCCTTATCTCGGGCAAACAACTCCATCGGCTGAGGTTCAAAGGTCATCACAACTGAAGATAACGAAAGTTTCTCCGCTTGTTCTGACACTTGCTGCAATACTTGTTGATGGCCTCTATGTACACCATCGAAATTGCCAATAGTCAGTACGCAACCGTGATGGCGCGACTTGATATTGTGAATGCCTCTAATCAGTTCCATTGGATACTGCTTTATGCCTCTGTTTTACTTTGCACTGTGTGAAACTGACGGATTATATACCAATCCACCTTATTCTGTCCCAGCTTTTAGGTCTTTTAAACGTACGCCGAGTAAAAACACCACGGCAAGGTAAACGCTGGCACCCAGTGCAATCAACATTCCCAGTACGCCACTACGGTGAGCAAAACTCCAATTTAACCAAACAGACATATCTTCTAACTGCCATAAGATAGCCGCGACCATCGCCGCACCAGCCACCATCAAACGTATAATGAATAAGACTGTTCGTTTGGTCACTTGGTATACCTCAGCGATATGTAGACCACGGTAAAGCAGCGCCATGTTTACAAAAGCAGAAAGTGCTGTCGCAATAGCCAGACCAACGTATCCATAAAAGTAAGCGAAGATCGCGTTGAAAACCATGTTGGTCAGCATTGCAATAATGCCGTATTTCACTGGAGTTTTAGTGTCTTGGCGCGAGTAGTACCCCGGCGCAAGAACTTTAATCAACATAAAGTTAAGCAAGCCAGAAGCGTACGCTAATAAAGAGAGAGAGGCTTGGTGCACGTCTTGTGGAGAGAATTCGCCACGCATAAACAACACCATTAACATTGGCTTCGCGAGTACCATCAAACCAAGCATCGCAGGAATACCTAGTAAGGTAACCATGCGTACGCCCCAATCCATCGTATGAGCAAAACCTTCACTGTGTGCGTCTACGTGTTTACGCGACAATGCAGGGAGAATCACCGTCGCAATCGCGATACCAAATAGGCCAAGTGGGAACTCCAATAAGCGATCAGAGTAGTAAAGCCAACTGATAGAGCCTGTTTGTAAGAAGCTAGCAATAAAGGTGTCAAACAACAGGTTGATTTGGCTTACCGACACACCAAATAGAGCTGGAATCATCAGTGTGCGGATCTTCACCACGCCCGGATCGCGCCAGCCCCATTTAGGCTTAACCATCACACCGGCTTTAATAAGAAAAGGGATCTGAAATAGAAACTGAACCAAACCGCCAAGAAAAACACCGATAGCAAGACCTATCTCTGGCTGCGACATCTGTGGAGAAATAAACCATGCCGCCAAGATGATCATTACATTGAGGAAAACCGGAGTAAAAGAAGAAACCGCAAATTTACCTAATGTATTGAGAATGGCTCCCGATAAGGCAACAAAAGTGATGAACCATAAATAAGGAAAGGTAATCTTGAGCATTACGCTAGCAAGTTCGAACTTCTCAGCCGCAGGACCACCATGCATCCAATCTAGGAACCACCCAAAGCCAAAAAGTGCTGTCACGACACCGGAGCCTAAAACCCCGAGAATGGTAACAATAGAGACGATCACGCCCAATGTACCAGCAGCACGAGCAATCAACTCACGCGTTTTATCCATGTCACCTTGGGCATGACTTTCTGTTAAGACCGGCACAAACGCCTGAGAAAACGCGCCTTCAGCAAATAGACGGCGTAAAAAGTTAGGAATTTTATTGGCAAAAAAGAAGACGTCGGCACTCGCACCGGCCCCCATCAAGTTTGCTACTACTACATCACGAACTAAACCTAGGACGCGCGAAATTAATGTCATGGCACTGACGATCATGCCAGACTTGAGCAGTCGTTTACTCACTGTAACCTCAGAATATCACCAAAAGATAGCCAACCCTATTCCTCTAAGCCTTTGAAAGCTCCAAATGGGCGTTAAAAATATATCCGTTTATTGTCAGATCTAGGCGGATAATTATTAGCAATGGTCTAAAAATGCTGTTAGAATCCCCGCCATCTTAACCGCGATGACCTTTCTTACCAAAATTTGTTTTGGTTTCGATGGGTTTTTGCACAAATCATTTGACATTTAGGCGCAAATGAGGGATAGTCCTCGCCCTTAAATTGTCATAGAAATAAGTTTTTGGGAGTTAGACCCTTGGCAAATAGTAAATCTGCTAAGAAGCGCGCTATCCAAGCTGAGAAACGTCGTCAGCACAATGCTAGCCGTCGCTCAATGATGCGTACTTACATGAAGAAAACTGTTGCTGCTATCGAAGCAGGCGACAAAGAAGCTGCAACTGCTGCATTCGCTGCAGTTACACCTATCCTAGACCGCATGGCGACTAAAGGCCTTATTCACAAGAATAAAGCAGCTCGTCATAAGTCTCGTTTCACTGCTCAAATCAAAGCTCTTTAATAGAAATTTGATTCTACAGTGAAGAAAAAACCGGCTTACGCCGGTTTTTTTATATCTTAAATTTGAGATATAAATATTAAAAAAGCTGGCAACTGCCAGCTTTTCACATTTTTGAACTCGATTAGCCATCACAATAGAGGTGGTGGAGCGTTTTAATCAACGCTTTTACTTCACTACTTCGCAGTGTGTAGTACACCGTTTGTGCTTCTTTTCTTGTTGTGACTAATTCATCACGGCGCAGCCAAGCTAAATGCTGAGACAGAGCTGACTGACTTAACTCTAACTTTGCACACAGCTCCCCAACCGACAATTCTTGGTTGTGTAACATGCAAAGAATTTGTAGTCGTCGCTCATTTGCCATCGCCTTGAGCAACACGACGGCTTTAGCGGAGTTTTGCTCCATTTCTTGTAGATTCATGTGTTGGACCTCTAGCTACAACATACTTTTCCAACTTTGGCCAGCTTGTTGTTTTGTTGTGTTACAAAGATTTTATAATTTCGACTTATAATTTTATCGATAGTAATCTATTTGATTGAGCAACGAAACGTGTTCATTCAAACATTTGGCTAAAATCTGCATCACATACATTCTTTACTGCTGGGTGTTGGATCATTCGCTCAGCAAAAATCACGTAATATTCTTCTTTAAGGTCTTCTACGTGACCAATCAACTGCAAATTTCGGTCATCTTCAATCTCTGACATATAAACCGTCGGCGCTAAAAAGATGACATCATCGCGATAGCGAGCAAAGGCTTTCATCAACGCAACATCGTCAAACTCACCCAACACATCCGGCTGTAAACCTTGACGATCAAACCATTGCAGTACCTTACGCCCCATCGCGGTGCGACTCCCAGGGATTAACAGCTTCTTCTTTTCTAATACTTCAGGAAACTTCACCGCTGCAATTTCAGAAGAAGCAAAAAAGCTCATACCACTTTCGCCAAGCTTTTTACTATACAAACCCGGGCTTTGTGTTGAATCCACCGGACAGTCAGAAAGAATCATATCCAGCTTGTGCTGTGATAAACGCTCTAATAGAAGCTCGTGAGTCGATTCGTAGCAACGTAAATGGATACTGTTGTCTTCAGGAACCGTGGTCATCAACACTTTACTGACGAGGCGTTTAGAAAGGGCATCGGCAACGCCGACTTCGAATAGGATATTGGAGTGTTGGCTATAGTTAACAATATCGAGCATTTCATAGCTCAAGCCAAACATACGGTCTGCATACTTGAACACCAATTGCCCCAACTCAGTTGGTTCAACAGTTCGACCATTTCGCTTAGTTAACTTTCCCTTCATACGGTCTTCAAGAGCTTTGATCTGGCCAGTCACTGTTTGTGGCGTCAAGAATAATGCATCTGCAGCCTTAGTAACTGAACCTTGCTTACATACCATCCAGAAGTAATAAAGGTGGTTATAGTTTAAATGTGACATCGACAGCCCCGTTAAAAAGATGACTTTTTTATATCAAATGTGACAACGACTAACAAGATATTCGGCAAAACTTACAATAATCATTAAAGAGCATGGTTTTTTCGAAGTTACCATATTCACACTGTCACAAAACTTGAAGCAAAACGCACTTTTTTAATCCAGAATGCAATCAACCAAGCCGATTTACATAAGAAATTAACTCTTAAATATCATTAACTTATAATGATATGCCTTTTTACTTCCACGTAATCATCAAAAAGAATAATAAAAATCCGCCATAGCAATCGAACTGTAATATTACTGAAATATTTAATCTCTAACATCGCCCTCAGTTTCAACAACAGACCAAATAAACGAACTGAAAGGTCCACGGAGAAAATTATGATGAACCAAGCTACTTCTACAGCAGCACCAATCTCGAGTACAACTCGCTGGTTACGCTGGGCTAACTTGGCATTCATGTTGTATCTGCTTCTTCTAGCAGTATCTATGGTTGGTAGCGGTTTCAAATGGGCGACTGGCGATCAAGCTAAAGTACTTTTTGAATTTGCGTCTCACCCAGTCGCAGGTCTAATGATCGGTTTGGTGGCTACGGCACTGATCCAATCTTCAAGTACCGTAACTTCTATTATTGTAGGTTTGGTTGCAGGTGGTCTACCTGTAGAAACCGCTATCCCTATGGTAATGGGTGCTAACATCGGTACAACCGTAACAAATACTCTTGTTTCGCTTGGCCACGTACGTTGTAAAGAAGAATTCAAACGTGCATTCGCAAGCGCAACAATCCACGATTTCTTCAACCTACTTGCGGTACTGATCTTCCTACCACTGGAAATGATGTTTGGCATCCTAGAGAAAATTTCTCACTGGTTGGTATCACCGCTACTAAAAACAGGTGATATGAGCATGGGTGGTTTTGACTTCATCAAGCCAATCACTAAACCTGTGGTCAGCGCGATTAAAGAGCCTCTATCTACATTTGGTGACACCATGGGTGGTGTAGCACTAATCGCTCTAGGTATCGGTACTATCTTCGTAGCTATCACTGTTATGGGTAAGCTAATGAAGAGCCTAATGGTTGGTCGTGCTCGTGACATTCTTAAGAACGCAATCGGTCGTGGCCCTATCCACGGTATCGTATCGGGTTCTGTAGTAACGGTTCTTGTTCAGTCTTCATCTACGACAACAAGTCTAATGGTTCCACTAGTTGGCTCAGGTGTTCTAAAAGTACGTGACATCTACCCGTTCACTCTAGGTGCAAACATCGGTACATGTATCACGGCTCTACTAGCAGCAACAGCGGTATCTGGCGAGTTCGCAGTATTCGCACTACAGATTGCACTAGTACACCTAACGTTCAACATTCTGGCGACACTGTTTATCTTCGGTATCCCGTTCCTTCGTGAGATCCCAGTGAAATGTGCGGAAGTGATTTCCGAAATGGCTATCAAGAACAAAGCAGTTGTGGCGGGTTACCTTCTAGCAGTATTCATCGTGCTACCAGGTTCTATCCTAGCTATGACAGCATAGCAATAAGATTATCATCGCTTATTTTAGGCTCCACTTCGGTGGGGCCTTTTTTCGTTTTGGAGAAGCGAGAAGCGAGAAGCGAGAAGCGAGAAGCGAGAAGCGAGAAGCGAGCTTATTTTGTATTTCTGAGAACAAGTCCTGTCAACACCCTTCGGAGCCAAATGGCTTTCATGCCCCCTTCAACATTCGCCTCTCGACTCCTATAGCGAAGTGCTCGCATTTCTTAATCACGCAGTAAACGGTGCTAAAAGAGATTCCCGACGACACTCCTTCGTAGCTTTCGGGAATGACACCATTTGATTTCAGAGTGCTTGAACGTCATCCTCAAGAGCGAGGCACGAGCGAGTTGGAGATATTTTATTCCCTCTCACATCTCGGAGCGAAGCGTTCCTCAGGGCAAAGCCCGTTCCCTTCTATCCCTGCCCTTCAGGCGTAAAAAAGCCGCCCATCAAGGCGGCTTAGAAAACTCAACATACTCGTTAAACTGAGAATGGGTACTGAATTGGATCGTGGTGCTCGTAACCTTCTACCCAGAAGTCATCTAGGGTTACCCACGTCTCTAAATCTTCTAAAGATTTGATTTCTGGGTTGATGTGGAAGGTCGCAGCTTTAAGTGGCTCACGCTTCAACTGAATATCACGCATTGGCGCAAGCTGATCTTCATAGATGTGTGCATTAACAATTTTGTGGTACGCCTGACCTGGCTTCTTGCCCGTGATCTGCGCCATGATTGCTAAAAATACATACACTTGAACCATGTTGAAGTTCAGGCCTAACGGCACGTCACAAGAACGCTGCGTGCTGTTTAGATACAGCGTATCGCCAAGTAGTGAGAAGTGGTGGCTGTACATGCATGGACGTAAGCAACCCATATGGAACTCACCTGGGTTGTAGAAATTTAGGATTTCGCCACGGTCATCAACACCGCGCGTTAAATCATCCACAATCTTACGCAGTTGGTCGATATGACCACCGTCTGGCTTCGCCCATGAACGACCTTGAACGCCGTATACGCGTCCCATGTCGTCTTCACCTTTACGGTGTGGGTTATTTAGCCATGCTTCATTTAGGTTTGCGTTCGCATCCCACGTTTTCGTACCTAGCTTACGGAAATCTTCTGCGTTGTCGTAGCCTCGGATATAACCCAGTAGCTCGGCAACTGCCGCTTTCCAGAAACTTTTACGCGTTGTCACTAATGGGAATTGGTTGTTGGCAACATCGTAGGTCAAGTCTGCGTTGATCACCGTTAGGCAGCGCTTGCCTGTTCGTTCGTTTTCAACCCAAGTGCCTTGGTCAACGATACGCTGACACAAATCTAAATACTGTTTCACACCAATTCCTTACTTCGTTTCTGCTTGGACTTTGTCTTGGTAAAGACCTCGTTTGTATGCCCAAACCATCATAAGCACGCCTAGAATGATCATTGGTGAAGATAGGATTTGCCCCATCGAAACGTAACCACCAAATAGACCAAGCTGTGCATCCGGTTCGCGAACAAACTCGACTAGGAAACGGAATGTACCATATCCAGCCAAAAATAGCCCTGATACCGCACCTAAAGGACGAGGCTTTTTGATAAACCAGTTCAAGATGAAGAACAGTACAATGCCCTCTAGGAACATCTCATAAAGCTGAGATGGGTGGCGAGGCAGTGGGCCGCCATTCGGGAAGATGATCGCCCATGGCACATCCGTTACGCGTCCCCAAAGTTCGCTGTTCATGAAGTTACCCATACGCCCCATGCCAAGACCAAATGGTACTAGCGGTGCAACAAAGTCAGCGACACCGAAGAACGTACGACCATTCTTACGTGCATACCAGAACATGGCGGTAATAACACCTAATAGACCACCATGGAACGACATGCCGCCCGTCCAAACTTTAAATAAGTACAGCGGATCCGCTAAGAACAGGTCGAAGTTGTAGAAAATAACATAGCCAACACGACCACCAATCACAACCCCAAGGAAACCCGCAAACAACAAGTCAGAAACTTGCTCACGCGTCCAACCACTACCCGGCTTATCTGCACGACGATTTGCTAACCATAGTGCAAACATGAAGCCGACTAGATACATCAAACCGTACCAACGAACAGAAACAGGACCAATAGAGACTAAAACCGGATCAATATTGGGAAATTCAAAGTATCCCTGAGACATAAATCATTCTCTTCTTATTACTAATAAAACAAATATACCCGAGTAACCTCAAGATGCTCGGTTCAGCGGGAATAAATTGGCTATAAAGTTACAGCAACATGGTCGCTGCAACAAACATCAAGAATACGGCAAAAATCTTCTTCAAGACCGCCGTAGGAAGGTTGGTTGCCATCTTTGCGCCGACTTTCGTCGTGAGCATCGACGTCATAGCAATCGCGAGCAGAGCTGGTAGATAAACATAGCCAATACTGTAGTCAGGTAAACCTTCCACTTTGTAACCATGTAAAATGAATCCAATCATACCCGAAATCGCAATTACGCAGCCACACACCGAAGAGGAGCCAACGGCTTTACGCATTTCAATACCATGCTTATTTAGGAAAGGCACCGATAGTGAACCACCGCCAATCCCCGCAAGACTCGATACCACTCCAATTCCCGTTCCGTACATCATAGTGACCGGACTACTCGGCATTGGCTTCTCTCGTTTAGTTCTGATTGAACGGAACATCTGTACTGCCAAGCACAGAACAATTATACCAAAGACTTTGGGCAGGTAATGTGTCGGTATCCACTCGGCAATATTGGCACCAACAAAACCGCCAATAACCACACCTGGCATCAGCCATTTGATGACGAACATATCGACATTGCCAAGCTTAAGGTGATTAAGTGCAGATGAGCCCGAAGTGATGATGATACTCGCCAATGACGTTGCTAACGCCATATGCATACTCATTTCAGGAGCAATGCCAGCAAGAGGAAGAAGGTAAAGTAGTGCAGGTACGACAATAAGTCCGCCTCCAATACCAAGAAGCCCCGCCATGACACCGACAAAAGCGCCTAGCGCGAGCAATATTATAAATAAAGAGATGGTCACTGTTACCTACTTCTTACCTGCACGAATAAAGCCAGCAAAGCCTTGTTGAATAAAGAAATCATGCATCATCTGATGAATTTCTTGCCCGTAAGAGCATGACATGGCTTTCTTGACGAGTTTTTCGAGTTCTTTTTGTTGGCTATGACGAATCAAATACTTCACCTTCGCCACGTTCGAGGTATTCATACTCAAACTGTTGTAGCCTAACCCTAGCAATAACAGCGCCCCAAATGGGTCCCCCGCTAACTCACCACAAATACAAACTGGTACTTGATATTGATGACAAACATCATGAATTTGCTTTAACGCCAGTAACACTGCAGGATGCATGGATTCATAGACATCTGCAACGCGGGAATTGTTCCGGTCCACCGCCAATAAATATTGCGTTAAGTCGTTAGTCCCCACCGATACGAAGTCAACACGATGAGCAATGGCAGGCAGCAAATAGACCATCGATGGTACTTCGATCATCACCCCAACCTTTGGAGCTTGAATACGTTCATCTAGCAGTACCACTTCACTGTAAGCTTGATTAATCAAGGTAATCGCGTCATCGAACTCTTTGATACCAGATATCATTGGCAGCAAAATACTTAGATTACCACTATCTGCACTGGCTCTGAGCATTGCCCGTAATTGGATCAAGAAAATATCAGGGTGATCCAAAGTAAAGCGAATACCACGCCAACCTAAAAACGGATTATCTTCATCAATAGGCAGATAAGGTAATGGCTTATCACCACCGATATCCAAGGTACGCATTACGACACGTTGATTTGGATAGCTATTGAGAATCGCTTGATACTGATGATACTGCTCATCTTCTGAAGGAAAGTGATGCTGAAGTAAAAAAGCTATTTCAGTTCGATATAAACCCACACCATCAACACCGGAGTTAATGGCAATATTGCTATCTGCACTTAAACCAGCATTGAGCATCACTTCAATATAATAATCGTCTTGGGTAATTGCTGGCAGCGCTAAATCTTTGTTCACCATCGCGAACAATTCAGATTCTTCACTAACTAGGCTACGATACTCTCGCAACAATTGTCGATTAGGTTCAAGGTAGATCTCCCCTGAGTAACCATCCACAATTCCTTGCTTGCCATTTACCTCTTGGGGATTGATATTTGCTCCCATGATGGCTGGCACACCAAGAGCGCGAGATAAAATCGCAGCATGAGAGTTAGCGGCCCCCTCAAGGGAAACAACAGCCAGTAAATGCTGCTTTGGTATCGAGGCAAGTAGCGTCGCTGTCAGCTCATTGGCAACTAAAACAACTGGACGATCGATTGATACATGTTCTTGTTCGCTGTTATGCAAAAAGTACAATAATCGTTGCCCTAACTCTCGAATGTCTTGTGCACGTTCACGAAGATAAACATCCGACATTCGAGCAAAACGGTTTGAGTAGGTTTCGACCACTTGGCGTAAAGCCCAGTCCGCACGGTCACCTTTTTCGATCTGTTTCTTAAGATCGCCACGTAACATAGGATCATTCAGTAAGTGAGTAAACAGGTCGAAAATAGCTAAGGCGTCTTTGTTGATTTCGCTATCGAACTTCTTACGCATACGGCGAAAATCGCTAAGCGCCCTTTCCACTGCAACCGCAAGTAACTCATGTTCACGCTCTTTATCTAAGGCAGAGGCAGGGAATACATCACTTAAGTTTGGCTGAGTATCATCAAACCAGAATTCACCAATCGCCACCCCTGTAGAGGCTGGTAAGCCTTTTATCACCGTGGGTGTTGAGGTTAATTGCCAGTGACCAAGACTTTGAGCATGCGCGATCAACACCGCAATCTGCGCTGACAAAGTGACAAGAAAAGACTCTTCCATCTCACTAAACAAACGTGGCTCTTTTTGTTGGATTACCAACACGCCAAGTACTTGTTTACGATGAATAATTGGAGTGCCTAGGAAGGAATGATAGACCTGCTCACCAAGTTGCGGAAAAAACTTGAAATCAGGATGAGTGGAAGCTTCTGCTAAATTCAACGGTTCAGCACTGCGCTTGACCAAGCCGACTAAACCCTCATTGAAGTTGATATGAATGCTATCGCCTTCAAAAAGAAGGCCTTGAGTTGCCATCAACTCAAGGCGCTGCATTTCTTGGTTAGCAAGATAGATAGTACAACACTCAGTGCATAGGGCTGCACAAGTCTCTTTTACCAGTATATCGAGTGCGAGATGAAGATCATCGACTCTGGAGACTTTTTCAACTATTTCCCTTAGCTGACTAAGCATATTAACCCTCTATCTACGTTGCTTTTTTCTTTTCCCTTTCGTCTTTCGCTCTCGAAAAGGCATGGCTAAAGATGCAAACTCTTTCATTGCACGACGATAAACATCTCGCTTGAAAGAAACAACTTGCCTAACTGGATACCAATAACTTACCCAGCGCCAACCATCAAATTCAGGGGATTTCCCACGCTGCATATTGATATGCGATTCATCGCAATCCAATCGCAGTAGAAACCATTTCTGTTTTTGGCCGATACAAACAGGCTTGGAGTCCCATCGCACCAATCGCTTTGGTAACTTATATCTTAACCAATGACGACTTGTCGCGATGATCTTAACGTCTTTTTTCGTCAGACCGACTTCTTCATATAACTCCCTGAACATAGCTTGTTCAGGTGTTTCACCTTCGTCAATTCCACCTTGTGGAAATTGCCATGAGTGTTGCCCGTATCGTTTAGCCCAGAAGACCTGACCATGGTTATTACAGATCACAATACCAACGTTCAGTCGGTAACCATCGCCATCTATCACCGGCTAACCTCTATGAATAATTTTTTATTACCGTGATTTTTCCACATATCCCCATTACTAGCAAACTTACTGATGTGATATGAGCAAGATTTATTAGCTTTGAACCATTTTTGGATATCTTTTGAACAGACTTTACTTTATCAACACAACTTTGAGACATAGCCCACATTTATTCACCTTTTCTGTGAATAACTTTGTGAAGAAAACGCGATCAACAAACTTTTTTGCTCAAAACCATTACAAACAGAATTATCACCCTGAAAGCAAAATAAGCATAAACCAATGATTAATATAATATAAATCAACAAAACGATTAAGTAACAAACTACTTTTTTTTGATGATCTTTTCACCAAACTTAGATCGGTCAAAGATCGCTCAATTGGTAATTTATCCACATCACACAGGTAAGACTTCATGCCATCTCAATAAAATCAAGTGTAGTTCATCGTTTTAACCCCTGTTTATTCATCCAGCCCAAGCAGAGATCCTATTGCTCACTTCCTAATCTGTGGATAAGTTATGAATTGATCATTCTTAATCCAGCTCGATGAAATCTTCAACAGAGGATTTTCCTCAAATTTGCTAGACTAGACGTTTTCCAATACCACCTTGTCTTTATGAAACCAGAACCACAATCTGAAGCAGAGCTGATGGAACGTGCGCAAGACATCGCAGGCTTAAGCTTTGCAGAACTTGCCGAAGAAGCCGGCATGGCCGTTCCTGAAAATTTAAAACGCGATAAAGGGTGGGTAGGCCAATTGCTCGAATGGCACTTGGGGGCACCAGCGGGCAGCAAACCGCAGCAAGATTTCGCTAAGCTAGGGATCGAGCTAAAAAGCATTCCGATCAGCTACTCAGGCAAGCCGTTGGAGACGACATTTGTCTCAGTCGCACCATTGACTGGTGTGCAAGGCTTAACATGGGAAACAAGCCATGTACGTAACAAACTATCTCGGGTGCTTTGGGTTCCTGTAGAAGGCGAGCGCGAGATTCCGTTGGCTGAGCGCCGCGTCGGGAGCCCGTTGATTTGGTCACCGGATGAAGAAGAAGAGTTGACCCTGAAAAACGATTGGGAAGAGTTAATGGAGTTGATCGTACTGGGCAAGTTTGATCAAATTTCCGCCAGACACGGAGAAGCGCTGCACTTACGTCCGAAAGCTGCAAATGCGAAAGCTTTAACGGAAGCGTACAGTTCGAACGGAAAACCAATCAAAACCCTACCTCGCGGTTTCTATCTCAGGACACAGTTTACTGAGCAGATCCTACTGAAGCATTATATTAACGCCCAATCAGAGTAACTAATGCGTTACCAGTGACAGTTCAATATCACAGTATGAGGCTGCGCCATCGCTACCACATTCATCGTACGCGTTGTGCAGTCTCAAGTACGCTTTATCAATCCCTAACCTAAGCAGCTCCTCTTTCACCAAGTCCAATGATCCAAAATGAATCGGATCTTCACCATCTTTTATCGGCTCGAGTTGGTGTTTGTACTCCACTGCTAATAGATAGTCAGAGACATCAGAACAACCTATCACAAAGACCTTCGGTGTTTTATAGGAGTCCTTGTGGTGGCCATGCAACCACATGTCGAGTTGATGCTTCTGCATAATGCACCTCCTTCACAAGATCCTTTAAGTCTAGTTAGCGTATTGATAAGTTTCGAGTTAACTATAAAGCGAAAACTAAATCATTTGCGACCACGACTAAAAATCCCCTATATTGGAATGACTTATTCAGTCGGTAACTCTTCAAGGATGTGAAATGCAATATACGAAACTACCGCACTCATCACTCGAGATCAGTAAGATCTGCCTTGGCACTATGACGTTTGGTGAGCAAAATACCGAACAAGAAGCGTTTCAGCAGCTCGACTTTGCCCTCGATCATGGGGTGAACTTTATCGATACAGCAGAGATGTATCCCGTTCCACCAAAGGCAGAGACACAAGGACTCACTGAGCAATACATTGGTAATTGGTTAGCGAAAAGTGGCAAGCGAGAGAAAGTGGTATTGGCAACGAAGGTCGCAGGCCCACGTAGCGTCCCGTACATTCGTGAGAACATGAGCCTTAACCGCCGCCATATTCATACCGCTATCGATGACAGCTTAAAGCGCCTGCAAACCGATTATGTCGACCTGTACCAATTGCACTGGCCGCAGCGCCAAACCAACTGCTTTGGTCAACTCAACTACCCCTACCCAGATAAGCAAGAAGAAGTCACGCTGATCGAAACCCTTGAAGCGCTGACCGAACTAGTTAAAGCAGGTAAGGTACGTTACATCGGTGTATCGAATGAAACCCCATGGGGTGTGATGTCACTGCTGCGTTTAGCAGAAAAACACGATCTGCCGAGGATAGTTTCAATCCAAAACCCATATAACTTATTGAACCGTAGCTTTGAAGTTGGCTTGTCTGAAATCAGTCATTACGAAGGCGTTCAGCTACTTGCATACTCACCACTGGCGTTTGGCTGCTTGAGCGGTAAATACCTAAACGGAGCGAAACCTGAAGGCGCACGTTGCACGATTTGGGAGCGCTTTGCTCGCTACTTCACCCCGCAAGGCATAAAAGCCACCGAAGCATACGTCAACCTAGCTCGTGACCACGGTTTAGATCCCTCACAAATGGCACTGGCGTTTGTGAACCAGCGCCCGTTTGTTGGCTCGAACATCATTGGCGCAACTAACCTAGAGCAGCTTAAATCAAACATCGACAGTATCGATATTCATTTAAGTGAAGAGTTACTCAATGACATCCAAGCGATTGGCACTACTTACTCGAACCCGTGCCCATAGCGTTTCATTTCCCAATAGACCAAAAACAAAAGAGGCTAACCACATGGTCAGCCTCCTTTGCTTGTATTAAGCCCAAATTGAATCAAATGTACTAGAGAGTTCAATCTGGGCTTTGAATTACGTCGGTATTCGCGATGTTAAGACACGACGAAGGTGACGAACTTGGCGCTCAACTTTGACTGCATCAGGAATGCAAGTTTGAGTTGAACGACCTTCTTTATCTAAACCAATATCCCTGAGCAAGTGTTCGTTGGTCCAAGGGATATTGTGAGAGCTACGACGAACCATACTCTGCCATTGCTTTTCTTCACGTTTTAGATCCGCTTTTAGCAACACAGTAGCGAGTTTTAGATAGATAGAGTGACGCATAATTTTTCTCCAAATTACGATAAATGATCGACTGGGAAAAATAGTGCATTCTTTAACAGAAAGATTCTGTTGATACTAAGCCGCTACTTTTCCGCAGCCTAGTGAAAATAGATAGGTTACGGATTAATTATATCTAATGAGCCAGTGGTATCCTTTATGATCGCATCAAAGGTTGAGCGAACAGAAGGCATACGATCAGCGCAAGCAGTAGTGTTAACAACGTAATGTTTCATCTTGCGCCTCCTAGCTAAAAATTAATCCGTGATTGATGTGGTATAACTCTTTGAGTTACGGCTAAATTGTAAGCAACATAGGATATTATTCAAACAATTTTTGTCCTTTCTATTAAAAACAAATCAATAACCTAAAATTAGGTTTCATATGGTTTTTCGAATAACATATTCACCTGTGGAATATATAAAGCTTCGAGTTTTATAAATGATTGCATTCGAAGTACAAAAAAGGAGCGACAATACGCTCCTCTTTTCCTTTGACACCTAGTAACTTAAACCACCTGCTCTGATATCAAATTATGTTTGTTTAGCAAACGATACATGGTAGCTCGAGATACTCCTAGCTCTTTCGCCGCGTTCGATACTTGCCCTGAATGAGATTCGAGAACCACTAATAACGCATCACGCTCACTCTTTTCGCGAATTGACTTTAAGCTTCTCTTTGCATCATTTCGTTGAGGCAAGTCGAGGTGATGTTCTTCGATAATGACACTGTCCGACATTAACACCGCACGCTTAATCTGGTTCATTAGTTCTCGAACATTACCTGGCCAAAAGTAACGCGTCAGAGATTTAAGTGCATCTTCAGAAAAGCCCTTCGCTTGAGAGTTATACTCTTTAGAAAACTCTTGCAGATAATAACGAGCCAGTAGGCCTATATCGCTAGCACGCTCTTTAAGGCTCGGTACATTGATACGTAGCACATTAATGTAATGGTATAGTTCTTCATTAAAATCACCATCAATCAACGCCTTTTCCACATCTGATGAGTTAGCGGCAAGAACTCGAACATTCACTGTTTTTAAGCCATCTCGGGTCTCAATTGTGCCTTCTTGCAAAAATCGCAACAGGTTCATTTGCTGCTCTTTTGAGATAGTTAAAATGTCGTTGAACAAAACAGTACCGCCATCAGCCTGCTCCATAATACTTGGCTCAGCCACATCTTCATCGCTAGCCCCAAAGACTTCCGCTTGAAAACGCTGTTCATTCAACGCACGGCATTTTACTGACAAAAATGGTTTGTGTGCTCGAGAAGAGACTTTATGGATAGCACGCGCTACCGCTTCTTTACCAGTACCGCTTTCACCATAGATAAGGATACTCACATCCGTTGGACCAATACGTTTCACTTGATCACGTAGACGCTTCATAGGGATTGATTCACCCACCAGCCCCATATCTAAGCTGTTACCAAAGCTTGGCCACACTTTCTTCTCTAGCTTGAGCATACCAAGCTGGTGACCAATGGTACTTAGTAACTGCGCATCTGGAATTGGCGCAGTAAAAAAGTCGATACAAAAGTTCACAATGAACTGGCAAATGGTATCGGTACCGAGTTGTGACTCACGAATGAAGGCTAACCAACGAACATGTTTGTGAGAACTCACTAAGTTTGCTAAGCCGTTGAGGCTAAACTCATCGTGACTTAAATCTACAATACCTATGCAGGGGCCAATGTCCTCAAGGAGCGTATTCGCCTTACGCAGGTCACCCACTTGGTGACACTTCCATCCGACTTGTTCTAATACTGATAACCAAGGTTCGTAAGTACCGCCAACTACTACCAGCGACCCCGGAATGGAATCCATCTTAAACTGCCCAGCCATTCTTTAACCCTTAAATTCTGTTAATAGAAAATTCGCTCCACAAACCAAACTTTGCGAACTGGTAACATTATCGAGACTATCACCCGATTAGTCTGTCTCAATATTAAGACTATGCAACAGATTGCGATTTGGCGAATAATTTCTCTATTAAATTACTCGTCATCAAATTCAAATGGTTGAATAACGTCAAATTTCGAACATAAAAAAACCACCCGAAGGTGGTTTTTTTGATCATCCTGCCAAATTACGCTTGTGGGCGCATTGCTGGGAATAGGATTACGTCACGGATTGTGTGCGTGTTAGTCAGCAGCATAACTAGGCGGTCGATACCGATACCTTGACCTGCTGTTGGTGGTAGGCCGTGCTCTAGTGCAGTGATGTAGTCTGCATCGTAGAACATTGCTTCATCATCACCAGACTCTTTCGCTTCAACCTGTGCTTTGAATCGCGCATCTTGGTCTTCTGCATCGTTAAGCTCAGAGAAGCCGTTTGCCACTTCACGACCACCGATGAAGAATTCAAAGCGGTCTGTGAAGAATGGGTTGTCATCGCTACGGCGAGCCAGTGGAGAAATATCCGCTGGGTAGCCAGTGATGAATGTAGGCTGCATTAGCTTAGGTTCAGCAGTTTCACCGAAGATCTCTTCAAGAAGCTGACCACATGTCCAGAAAGGTTCTACTTCAACGTGAACAGATTTCGCGATAGAAACCATTAGTTCACGGTTTTGAATGTCTTCTTCTGTTAACGCTTGGATTTGCGCGTGGTCTGGGTTGTAGTGTTTGATTGCTTCGAACATGCTCATACGAGTGTAAGTGCCACCAAACTCAACCGTGTCATCACCGTAAGGCATTGACGTTGAACCTAGAACTTCTAGAGCTACAGAGCTTAGTAGTTCTTCAGTTAGATCCATAAGGTCTTTGTAGTCCGCGTACGCCATGTAGAATTCCATCATTGTGAATTCTGGGTTATGACGTGGAGAAAGACCTTCGTTACGGAAGTTACGGTTGATTTCGAATACGCGATCGAAACCACCTACAACTAGACGCTTCAGGTATAGCTCAGGAGCGATACGTAGGTACATTGGCATGTCTAGTGCGTTGTGGTGCGTGATAAATGGACGCGCACTCGCACCGCCAGGGATAACGTGCATCATTGGCGTTTCAACTTCCATGAACTGTTTAGAGATCATGAAGTTACGGATTGCAGACATCACTTTAGAGCGCACTACGAACGCTTGGCGAGATTCTTCGTTAACGATTAGGTCAACGTAACGTTGGCGGTAACGCATCTCTTGGTCAGTTAGACCGTGGAACTTCTCTGGTAGTGGACGCAGTGCTTTAGTTAGCAACTCGTACTCTTCCATGTTCACGTATAGGTCGCCTTTACCAGACTTGTGTAGCGCACCTTTAACACCGATGATGTCACCGATATCTAGACCTTGGTACTGGTCTTTAAGTACTTTTTGTACCGCTTTGTCAGCGTAAGCTTGGATACGGCCAGAAGTTTCTTGGATTACTAAGAATGGACCACGCTTAGCCATGATACGGCCAGCGATTGCAACTACGTGGTTAAGCTCTTCTAGCTCTTCCTTCGACTTTTCACCGAACTCTTTTTGAAGGTCGCCCGCTAGTGCGTCACGACGAAAGTCGTTTGGGTGGCCATTTGCTTTGCAGCTCTTTCGGATTGCATCCAGTTTAGCGCGGCGCTCAGCAATTAGCTTATTCTCTTCTTGTGTAGAGGCTTCTTGTACAGTTTCGTTTTGAACAGCATCAGTCATTTTCGATGTATCCTGTTTTTGTCGGTGAAAAGCTTTATAGGCCTGATTTAAGGCTAGCTTCAATAAATTTGTCCAGATCGCCATCAAGAACCGCTTGAGTATTACGGTTTTCAACGCCCGTACGGAGGTCTTTAATGCGTGAGTCATCCAATACGTAAGAACGGATCTGGCTACCCCAGCCAATGTCAGACTTAGCGTCTTCATTAGCTTGTTTTTCCGCGTTTTGCTTCTGCAATTCAAGCTCAAATAGCTTTGCTCGAAGCTGTTTCATTGCCTGATCTTTGTTCTTGTGTTGAGAACGGTCATTCTGACACTGCACCACTGTGTTCGTTGGTACGTGCGTAATACGTACCGCAGATTCTGTGGTGTTTACGTGCTGACCACCTGCGCCTGATGCACGGTAAACGTCAATGCGTAGGTCAGATGGGTTAATGTCGATAGCAATATTTTCATCAATCTCTGGGTAGATAAACGCAGAAGCAAATGATGTATGACGACGGCCGCCTGAATCGAATGGCGATTTACGTACTAAGCGGTGAACACCAGTTTCAGTACGTAGCCAACCGTAAGCGTACTCACCAGAGATTCTTACAGTCGCGCCCTTAAGACCAGCAACCTCACCTTCAGATACTTCAATTACCTCAGCTTTAAAGCCTTTTGCTTCAGCCCAGCGTAGGTACATGCGTAGCATCATGTTGGTCCAGTCTTGTGCCTCAGTACCACCTGAGCCTGCTTGCAAGTCGATGTAGCAATCAGAGCTGTCGTGGTCACCAGAGAACATACGACGGAATTCAAGCTGCTCTAGCTTTTCTTCCAGTTCTGCAAGTTCTGGTTCGATTTCGTCAAACGTTTCTTGATCTTCTTCTTCAACCGCAAGTTCTAGAAGTCCTTCAACGTCCTCTACACCTTGCTCTAGTTGATCAATAGTTTCAACAACCGCTTCAAGAGATGCACGTTCTTTGCCTAATGCTTGTGCACGTTCTGGCTCGTTCCATACATCGGGTTGTTCAAGTTCTGCGTTGACTTCTTCTAGACGCTCTTTCTTAGCGTCATAGTCAAAGGTACCCCCTCAGGACATTCGTGCGCTCAGACACGTCCTGAAGACGGTTTTTAATTGGATTGATTTCAAACATGTTTGCTCAACATTTTAGAATAGAATTTAACCGAGAAATTCTACTCAAAAATGTGACGGAGATACAGGAAAATTTCGGTTGGGAAATCAGATTGCAATTAGAGAGAGCACGGTCATAAAATTTTGATGCCACTTAAGGGCGACCGTACTCTATAGCAAGAGAAAAACGAGGGTTTACTTGGCTTCGATATAGTCAATCATCAGCTGAAGTGATTGATTGCCTCTAAATTCATTCACATCCAACTTATACGCAAGGCGTACTGTTTTTACCGATGCATCCGGCCAACGACGTAAATCAATATTAAAGGCAATTCCGTCGATCATTACATTGGTTGGGTGACCTTTATAAAGCGGTTCTAGCATCAATTTAAGATGTTTCTCTCCCACCAATTTCTGGTGCAGAACTTTGAACTCACCATCAAAGATAGGTTCTGGAAATGCTTGACCAAATGGCCCGCCTGAGCGTAACTGCTCAGCGACATGCATCGAGAATTCTTCCGGTTTCAACTCACCATCAGATAGGATCACACCTTTCAAGGCTGCTTCATCCAGCTCTTTCTTCACCACATCATCGAACAAACGGCTAAAACGCTCAAAATCTTGTTCTTTGATGGTTAAACCTGCCGCCATCGCATGGCCACCAAATTTGATGATTAAACCTGGATTTTGCGTATCAATAAAATCCAATGCATCACGCATATGCAGCCCAGGAATCGAACGGCAAGAGCCTTTAATTGTCCCTTCCCCTCCATCCGCAAAAGCGATGACAGGGCGGTGGTACTTCTCTTTTATTCGCGACGCTAGAATACCTATTACACCTTGGTGCCAGTCTCTTTGAAACAAAGCTAAGCCATAAGGTAGCTCGGTATTCTCACCAAACTGAAGACGTTCACAGAAAGCCATCGCTTCTTGCTTCATGCCTTCTTCTATTTCTTTACGTGTTTGGTTGAGGCCATCCAATTCACTCGCCATTCGGCGTGCAGCATGGATGTTGTTACACATCAGCAGTTCAACACCAAATGACATATCATCCAAACGACCCGCAGCGTTGATACGTGGACCAAGTGCGAAACCAAAATCCGATGCGACTAAACGACGCGCATCGCGTTTCGCCACTTCGATTAATGCTTGAATGCCCGGACGCGCCTTACCCGCACGAATGCGCTGCAAACCTTGGTGTACGAGAATACGGTTGTTTTCATCCAGTGGCACTACGTCAGCCACTGTGCCAAGGGCAACTAAGTCGATCAGCTCCATCAACTTCGGTTCTTGCATACCTTGCTGCGCAAACCAATTCTGTTTGCGCATATACACACACAGCGCCATCATCAGATAGAAAGCCACTCCCACCCCTGCCAACGCTTTCGATGGGAAAGCACAGCTGTCTAGGTTTGGGTTCACCATGGCATCGACGTCTGGGAGCACTTGCCCCGGTAAGTGGTGGTCAGTCACCAGCACGGTAATGCCGTTTTCTTTGGCATAACGAACACCTTCAATCGACGACACACCGTTATCGACTGTCATGATCATTTCAGCACCAAGCTCTAACGCTTGATCCACTACTTCCGGACTCAGGCCATAACCATCTTCAAAGCGGTTTGGCACCAAGTAATCGACGTTATTGCTGCCAAGCATACGCAGTGCAAGTACCGACAAAGCAGAGCTGGTCGCGCCATCAGCATCAAAATCCCCCACAACGATAATGCGCTTTTGCTCATTGACCGCTTGAAAAAGCAGCTCAACCGCTTTATCTATACCACCAAGCTGTTGGTAAGAATGCAAACCACGTGCAGAGGTTTCTAACTGTGCGATATCCGTGATACCACGGTTGAGATAGATACGCTTAAGAATAGAAGGAATGGAATCGGGAAGAAGAGAAAGGTCCGGTTCGGGACGTCGTTGAATTTCTATCATGTTTGAAAAGAGCCAGCGTTGCATGCTAGCTCTGCTCCTTAAAGGATTATTGTTGCTCTAGACGTTTTAGTAATTCTGCCGGTGGAAGGTAACCACCAACTAGCTCACCGTTTGGTAGGAAGATGGCAGGAGTACCAGAAATACCAAGTTCACGACCTAGGTTGTAATGCGCCTGAATGGTTTCTTTACACTGTTTAAGATCTTTAGCTGGATTGTCAAAAGTGCGTTCTACTTTTGCATTGTGCATAGCCGTTTGAGGATCTTCTGCACACCAGATCGTTGCCATTTGCTCAGCAACTGGTCCGGTTGCACCTTGACGAGGGTACGCCATGTAACGAACGGTAATACCTAAGTCGTTGTAACCTTGCATTTGGCTATGGAGACGCACACAGTAACCACAAGTAATGTCCGTAAATACTGTCACAACGTATTTTTCGTTATCCGCTTTGTACTCAATCACACTGTCAGAGAATTTCGCGATTTTCTCAGCGTTCAACGGAGCTTGACGCTCAGCAATCACGTCTTTGTAGCCACCGTTGTTATCAATAGCGTAAAGCGTACCCGCAATAAAATGACTGCCATCGTTTGATGCAAACAGCACACCACCATTAGTTTGAATTTCTAATAATCCAGCAACATCCGATGGCTGGATATCAAGAATAGACACACCCAGTTTAGAGAACTTGGCTTTTAGTGCAGCCTCATCAAAGTTCTGTTTTGCTGCTGGAGCAACTTGTTGTGCAGGAGTTTCCGTTTTTGTCTGACTTTCTTCAGCACCACAAGCGGTTACGAAAAACGGTAAAGTCAGCAGAGTTAGTCGGCGTAATACGCTCATTAAATTCACCTTAAAATAAAATCGTTTCATCCAACGAGACAATAGATAAAACAAACCATCATTATGCTCTTGGGTGGTGTTGACTGTGGATTTGCTTCAATCGCTCAGTCGCCACGTGAGTATAAATTTGCGTGGTCGATAAGTCACTATGCCCCAACAGCATCTGTACGACCCTGAGATCTGCGCCATAGTTCAATAAATGCGTTGCAAAAGCATGGCGCAATACGTGTGGCGACAGTTGGTCGGTATCAATACCCGCTATTACAGCGTAGTACTTAATGCGGTGCCAAAAGGTCTGACGGGTCATTTGTCTAGCACGTTTACTTGGAAAAACCACATCTGAGGTAGTTTCACCCAATAGAGCAGACCGGCCTTGTTGAATAAAAGTTTCAATCCAATCGACCGCATTCTCACCCATAGGTACAAGGCGTTCTTTACCACCTTTACCTGTGACACGTACTACCCCTTGGCGCAAGCTGATGTTTTCCATCGTCAAACTAACCAACTCTGTTACACGTAGTCCTGTCGCGTATAGAAGCTCAAGCATGGCTTTATCACGTAGCTCAACTGGGTCATTCGGATCCGGCGCTTCAAGCAGTGCGTCAACTTGCTCTTCACTAATATCTTTCGGCAGACGTTGCGGCAGCTTCGGACTGACTAACAAAGCACTCGGATCATCACCACGAACTTTCTCACGATGAATGTATTGGAATAAACGACGAATCGCCGACAGCATTCGCGCACGGGATGTCTGTTTGTAGTCCAAATCGACAAGGTAGCTTTGGTACTCTTGCAAGCCAGACAAGCTGATGAAATCGAGACGGTAGCTGTGTTGCCCCATCCACGTGAGCAATTTCATTAAATCATTTCGGTAGGAAGCTAACGTGTTCTCTGATAGGCCACGCTCCATCCACATTGCATCTAAGAATTGTTCAACCAGACCAAAATCTTGTTGATTGACAGGCTGTTGTGCCGTCATGAACGCTTCCTTATCTGTTTATATTTACAGTATTGAGAGTAAGGCAACTGCCCAGCCAATACCATAAAAAAATCATCTCCCGCGGGATATTCGCTGCAATCTTCCCCAATTTATGGTTAGAATCTGCCACAACAGCAACACAAAAAACGACGAATATAATGAAAATCGGACTCTTTTACGGCTCAACAACCTGCTACACCGAAATGGCAGCAGAGAAAATTCGCAACATCATTGGTGAAGACCTTGTCGACATTCACAACGTGAAAGAGACACCGCTGTCACTGATGGCAGATTACGATTTACTGCTGATTGGTATCTCTACTTGGGACTTCGGTGAAATCCAAGAAGACTGGAGCGCAATCTGGGAAGATATTGCAACCACACCGCTAAAAGGCAAAGTCGTAGCTTTATTCGGCTTGGGAGACCAAGAGGGCTATGGCGAGTGGTACCTTGATGCGATGGGTCTACTTCATGACGAGCTCAAAGCAACAGGCGCACAATTCATTGGTTACTGGCCTAACGAAGGTTACGAGTTCGAGGCATCGAAAGCACTAACTGAAGATGGCAGCCAATTTGTTGGCTTGGCATTAGACGAAGATTCTCAGTATGAACTCAGTGATGAACGCATCGAGAAATGGTGTGAGCAAGTGTTAGTGGAGTTTCACGACACGCTATGAGCCAGCACCAACGCTGACAGAGCGACAGACAAACAAAAAGCCCGGCGAATCACTTCACCGGGCTTTTTCTATCTTGCGAGTCAGCAATTATGCCGCTTCTTCAGTCAACTCAGGTTGTGAAGACTTAGCAATAAAGAACATGCAAACAATCGCAGCGAACGTTGGTAGTACCCAACCCATACCCACTTCAAATAGTGGCAGCATGTTGAATGCAGATACATCTAGACCCGCTACTTTCGCTGCATCAATCAATGCAAACAGCAGAGATACAAGCAGTACTGCGCGGTAAGCAACGCGTGGGTTTGGCAGTTTGTTACGAACAAACGTTAGCGCAACCAATGCAACCGCTACTGGGTATAGCGCGAACAGTACAGGAACTGACAATGAGATTAGCTGTGACAGACCAACGTTTGCAATCAGAGCACAAGCGGCGCCGTTAATGATAACCCATTGCTTGTATGTCAGTTTCGTCTTAGAGCTGAAGAAGTCAGAACATGCAGAGATAAGGCCGATCGCCGTCGTCAAACATGCAAGCAGCACGATGATTGAAAGTACAACCTGACCGTAAGGACCAAATAGCGCCTGAACGTATTGGCTCAGTACTGCACCACCGTTGTCTGCACCTGCTGCGATAGTTGAACTCGTCGCACCTAGGTAGAACAACGAGATGTAAACGAACGCCAGACCTGCAGCGGCAATACAGCCAGCACAAATTAGGTATTTCGTCGTTGCCGCACGCTCAGTGATACCTTTGCTACGAAGCGCATCCACCATTAGCATACCGAACATCAACGATGCGAACGTATCCATGGTGTTGTAACCTTCAAGGAAGCCCTTAGTCAGCGGCTGAGTTAAGTACTCGCCGTGTGCGCCCATCATTTCGCCTTGTGGGTCAACGAATACCGCAATCGCAAGAACGATAAGACCAAGGAATAGAACTGGCGTTAGCACTTTACCAATCAAGTCAATCAAGCGACCTTGGAACCAAGCGAAGATCATTGCTACCGCGAAGAACAAGATTGAGAATGACGTTAGATGCGCTTGAGATGCATCTAGGAAGAATGGCTTCACTGCCATCTCGTACGCTACTAGACCTGTACGAGGTGCAGCAAATGCAGGACCGATGATGATGAAAATCAACGCCGCCATCAGAACTGCTGCTTTTTTAGGAAGATCTTGAGTCAAGTGATCCCAAGAGCCGCCTGCCACAGCAATAGCAACGATAGTAATAAGAGGTAGACCTACCGCTGTTAGCAAGAAACCGAACATTGCTGGCATCAGATGATCGCCCGCTAGCTGACCCGCTAGTGGTGGGAAAATGATGTTGCCGGCACCCAAAAAGAACGCAAATAGCATAAAGCCTACTGCGATAATATCTGTTAGTTTTAACGTCTGCTTCACAGATAACCCTTTTTCTAAATTGATGAATGTTGTGTATGCATAGACCACTTTTTTGTATACCCAAAGTTAATGAGTACCTGTGGTTCAATCTATAAATTTCCGCCGCATAATGACGAAGTACCCATCATTTGGCAACCTTTAAGAAAAAAACACCATATTAATTTAGTTAAGGGATTAAAAAGCAGTGGATACCACTACCCTGAAATAATGAGCTAGATATTTATCTCGATCAAATTGAAATACAATTTAATAACCAACAAGATAACAATCTATACAATTAAGAAACAATAGAGAGATTAACTCTAATATTGAGTAAAAATAAAACAATCATGAAGAGTGAAAAATTTCAGACCAAGGACTTCAAGTTCAAGCAGTTTTCGATTCACGGCGGTGAAAGTGGCATGCCTGTCAGTACCGATGGCGTGATGCTTGGCGCTTGGGCAAACTGCTCACCGCAGAGTAAAATTTTGGACATCGGTACAGGTACAGGCTTGCTGGCATTGATGTGCGCACAGCGATTTCCTGCTGTACAGATCACCGCTCTTGATATTGAAATATCGGCAATAGAAGCAGCACAACAAAACTTCACTCAATCTCCTTGGTCAGACAGACTTTATATTCAACACGCCGATGTATTACAGTTTGAACCTACACATCATTTTGAGCACATCATCTGTAACCCGCCTTACTTCAACAGTGGTGAACAATCAAAACAAAGCCAACGTGCAACCGCCCGACACACAGACAGTTTGCAGCACAGCGCATTACTCAAACGCTGTCATGAGCTGCTGACCGAGGAAGGAGCTGCCAGTTTTGTCCTACCAATTACCGAAGGCGAGCAGTTTATTAGTATGGCGCAGCAACACGGATGGCACTTGTCGCGTCTGTGCCGTGTGCAACCATCACAGAAAAAGCCTGTGCACCGTTTACTGTTTGAATTAGCTAAGCAAGCTTGTGATACTCAGGAAACGCACTTGATCATCCACACGGACGAGGGTTATAGCGACGACTTTACTCAGCTAACTCACGAGTTTTACCTTAAGATGTGAAATAACATGTGATCCTTGTCACCAATCACTTTATAATGTGCGACCTTTTTATATTCTATGCTGATTTGGCGAACCATTAACCAAGCTTTGCTTGTGGAGAACTCATTGTGATCAGAACCTTTGCTGAACTTGATCTAGACCAAAACCTACTTGAAGCCATTGAAGAGATGGGCTACGAGCGCCCAACCAAAATTCAGGCAGAAGCGATTCCACAAGCGTTAGATGGTCGTGACATTCTAGCGTCAGCGCCAACTGGTACGGGTAAAACGGCAGCTTTCGTACTGCCTGCGCTGCAATACTTGCAAGATTTCCCTCGCCGTAAACCAGGGCCTGCGCGCATTCTGATTCTTACGCCAACACGTGAGCTAGCAATGCAGATAGCCGATCAAGCCCGTGCACTAGCGAAAAACACCAAGTTGAACATCTTCACCATTACTGGTGGTGTTCAATACCAAGAGCACGCTGATATCCTAGCAACAACACAAGACATCGTCGTAGCAACGCCGGGACGTCTACGTGAATATATCGATGCAGAGCGCTTCGACTGTCGCGCAATTGAATGGCTAGTGCTAGACGAAGCAGACCGCATGCTAGATATGGGCTTTGCCCCAACGGTTGACCGTTTATCTAACGAATGTCGCTGGCGTAAGCAAACCCTTCTGTTCTCTGCAACATTAGAGGGTAAAGGCGTAGAAGGGTTCACTGCAGATCTACTAAACGAGCCAGCAGAAATCGATGCAAAATCACCACTGCGTGAGCGTAAGAAGATTGCACAGTGGTACCACCGTGCTGATGACGCCGAGCATAAACTTGCCCTACTAAAACACATCATCACCGAGCAAGCAGAACGCACTATCGTGTTCCTCAAAACTCGTGAGCGTTTGGCAGAGCTTCGTGCGCAACTAGAGAGCGCACAGATTCCATGTTCTTGGATTCAAGGTGAAATGCCTCAAGATCGCCGCAACAACGCGATTGCCCGCTTCCGTGACGGCACTGTAAACGTACTACTTGCTACCGACGTAGCGGCACGTGGTATCGACCTTCCAGACGTATCACACGTCATCAACTACGATATGCCGCGCACGGCAGACGTATACCTTCACCGTATTGGCCGTACGGCCCGTGCAGGTAAGAAAGGTAACGCGATTTCTATCGTAGAAGCACACGACCAACCAATGATGGATCGCGTAGCACGTTACGTGAAAGAAGACATCAAAGAGCGCTTCGTGAAAGAGATGCGTCCTAAACACAAAAAGCCTGTGTTTAAGAAGAAAAAGAAAAAAGACGACAAGAAGAAAGTAGCGAAAAAGAAAACCGCTAAGAAGAAATAATCGTACGAATTAATTTCTAATAACAAAAGCAAAAGGGTTGGCAGTGCCAACCCTTTTTCATTTCTGTTGATTGAAGCTAACAGCAAAAATCGCTCTTCAATTATTTTTGCTCTTCACGCTTAAAGACCAAGTCTGTAGGTGTCGACTCTTCTTCAACAAAGTAGTAGCCCGCGACATCAAACTTAGTTAAGTCCGCAACGCTTTCAATGCGATTTTCAATAATGTAACGCGCCATCATGCCGCGCGCTTTCTTCGCGTAGAAGCTGATCACCTTGTATTGGCCGTTCTTACAATCTTTAAAGATTGGCGTGATCACTTGAGCATCTAAGTTCTTTGGCTTCACCGCTTTAAAGTACTCATTCGATGCAAGGTTGATAAGTACATTGTCACCCTGGGCTGTAATTGCTTCATTCAGCTTATCGGTGATCACATTACCCCAGAATTGGTAAAGATTAGTGCCCTTATCGTTCGCAAGCTTGGTACCCATTTCAAGACGGTATGGCTGCACCAAATCAAGCGGCTTCAACAGACCATACAAGCCAGAGAGCATACGTAGGTGATCTTGAGCGTAATCGAAATCGGCATCAGAAAGGGTTTCTGCTTCAAGACCGGTGTACACATCGCCTTTAAACGCAAGAATTGCTTGGCGCGCATTTTCTGGGGTGAAGGTTTCACTCCACTCTTGGAAGCGACCTACATTCAAATCTGCAATCTTGTCACTCACTTTCATCAATGATGCTACGTCAGCAGGCGTTAATTTACGGCATACCTCGATCAGCGCTTTTGAGTAGCTTACCAAGTCTGGCTGAGTAAACTTCTCAGTCGCGAGTGGTGATTCGTAATCGAGCGTTTTAGCTGGAGAAACTACGATGAGCATGACTTTTACTTCCCTATTTTTGTTTTCCATTAGGGTACAAAAAAAGCCATGCATTGTCTGCATGGCTTTTTGAATCGTGTTGATAGCTTTCAACGATGATTGACTATTACTTAGTCTTCTTTCTTGGTGTTATACCAAATACCATCTTCTAGTTGTGACTTCAGCTCAGGGAAGTCATTTGCATCAAACGTTGGCACTTTACCTTCGTCTAGCTGACGGTTGTAGTCTTTCGCTAGCTTGATCACAATGCCTGACAACAACAGAATCGCCACCAAGTTAACAATCGCCATCAGCCCCATCGATACATCAGCCAATGACCAAACCACTGGTAGAGACGCCAGCGCACCGAACATTACCATGCCTAGTACAATGATACGAAAGATACCTAGACCCGCTTTGTGGTTGTGCTCTAGGAAGATTAGGTTCGTTTCAGCGTATGAGTAGTTAGCAATGATTGAAGTAAACGCGAAGAAGAAGATCGCGACTGCAACAAAGATGCTGCCCCAATCACCAACTTGTGAGCTCAATGCACGCTGCGTTAGCTCAATACCTGTCACTTCCGTCGCTTGACCTACGTACTCACCTGACATCAAGATGATAGCCACAGTCGCCGAACAGATAACAATCGTGTCCATGAACACGCCTAGCATCTGTACATAACCTTGAGACGCAGGGTGCGGCGGGTAAGGTGTTGCTGATGCTGCTGCGTTTGGCGCAGAACCCATACCTGCTTCGTTCGAGAATAGACCACGTTTGATACCGTTGATCATCGCCTGTGCGATTGCGTAGCCAAGACCACCAGCTGCTGCTTCTTGTAGGCCAAATGCGCTCTTGAAGATAAGCATTAATACGTCTGGTAGTTTCTCTAGGTTAGAGAACATCACAAACAGAGCTAGCAATAGATACGCAAGTGCCATAACTGGAACAATCAGTTCAGCAACTTTCGCGATACGTTTGATACCACCGAAGATAACCACGGCAGACAGAGCAACGACTGCAATACCTACGTAAAGGTCATCCCAGCCAAATGCAGTGCTCATTGCATTTGCAATTGAGTTAGCTTGAACGGCGTTAAATACCAAACCAAAAGCGATGATTAGGAAAATCGAGAACAACACGCCCATCCAGCGCATGCCCAAACCTTTTTCCATGTAGTAAGCAGGACCACCACGGTAGTTACCATCATCATCTTTGGTTTTGTATAGCTGCGCCAGTGTGCTTTCTGCAAATGACGTTGCCATACCAAGCATTGCGATCAACCACATCCAGAAGATTGCACCAGGGCCACCCGCAGTCAATGCAACTGCAACACCCGCCATGTTACCTGTACCTACACGTGCAGCAAGACTAGTACAAAGCGCTTGGAAAGAAGAAATACCAGCTTTGTCTGCTTTACGGCTGTTCTTCAGAACAGAGAACATGTGGCCGAAGTGACGGAATTGGATGAAACCCAATCGAACAGTGAAGTAGATTCCTACACCTACAAGAAGATAAACCAGAATCGAACCCCAAAGGAGATCGTTCATCAAATTGATTAAGTCTGTCATGTGTACCTCAAAGTGAGTTGCGCCAGTTTATGCTTCCAAGCCTTCCACTAGATTGCTTGCTAAGTGTCAAAGTCTGCTTAGCTTTTGGAGTAGTGTTTATGCGCAATCTAGAATCGTAAATATCGCTTCATGCTTCCATTTTACGTACTAGCGTAATTTTTGACGGGCGGATAATGCAGCCTCAAACCTCAAAAATCAATATGAAATTAGTTTTTTATACATGTTATTTTTCACTAGAAAATCACTAAAAGTTAACATAAAAGGGAAATTTAAAACCCACAAACAGCAACATACAGACAACCAACAATTAACAACAAAAGGCAATGCAAACATAATGGTATGGCAGACTGTTAATTTCAAATCAAGCTAGTGATATCAAGGCATTCAATAAAACTTTCTCTGCAATGCCAACCTGACTGGTTATATTTTAGCCGATACAATTTTATGCAACTAATCCGAGGTTTAATTTCTTCGATTAAGTAACGAGAATTAACATCCTCTTCCCTTTCATTTAATCGTTTTCTTGAGATCGATCGCTCACTTTATAAGCACCTAACCCCTAGTCAAAGTGTGATTTTGTGGGGATTTTTAAACGAAACTGTCATGTTACCGACACAAATGCGAAATGAATCATAGTTATCTTCAAAGCTATTGTGGTACTTAAAAAACTCCACAAAGGACTGGCAATAACAGTTTATTTAAAAAGGTAAGGTGGCTTATGGAAGGCTTTCAACTAGACAACATCTTTGATCTGGAAACTACCTCAACAACTAAATCACGCTCAAAACCATTGAAACGTAAATGGCGTGAAATTGAAGCAATGAACGATAGACGCAACTTACTTAAGGAGCTGCGTGAACTCGATGTCTGCAACGACATCACTTTGGATGACATCAAATTATAATTTACACAAAAGGCACCTCGATGGTGCCTTTTGTCTATTATAGATACTGCAAGAAATGGGGGATTTTTATGCTGATTTCACTAGCATAACTCCCATTCTTACCTGTTGAGAATTTCTATCCATTTTCACTCATATTTATAGCGAATCAATTTCCAACAAATTCTCATAAGATAAGAAAATGACAAAACAAACCACGTAAACGCAATCGTTTACCTTGTCATCTTCACGCTTTAGACGAACTCAGCGTCATTATGACGCACTCTTTCGGCGAGCTGTTTGTAGCGATCAGCGATAGTATTGCCAAACACAGGATCATCTTCATTTTCCTGCCATTGGCTTTCGACATTTAGCCAATCTTCTGAAGTAAACAACTCTTCAATCAGTGGTAGAACTTGGCGCTCTTCCATTTCCAAATGGCGTTTCTGACTGGTAATGAAATCCTCGAGTTGCTGGGTAAACATCTCCTGGGGTACAACAGCATCTTGCAGAATCATCTCTACAATGCCAGCAAACTGTTTGGTCTTTTTAGATAACTCTTGATGTTCTAACTCTAGATTTTCAATCGTCTTAAAATGACCATAGTGCTCTAGAAAGTAATGGTAGAGGATATCTTCTTTGGGGTGATGAACCTTTTCAGAGTGATTAGAGAGGTAATCCACGATCTCACTCACCAACGCATAGTTAATAGCGCGTTCTTGCTTAATCTCATTCAATTTATGGCGCAATATTGCCAATAAACGGACCATATAGCCGTGTTCGCGTCGAATTCTCTCGATCATCATAGCGTCTCTCCTTAACACTTACTTTTAATAAGTGTATATGAGAAACCAGCGACCAGCCTCGACGGTGTTCAAAAAAACAGCGAACGTGGTGTCACGATCGCTGTACTGTTATGTCTCGGATAAGATGTCGATACTTACACCGTCATCGGCAAATGCCAATTAATCGCTTCTTTGCCTTGTTGGACAAGGATTTGGTTTGCTTGCGAGAATGGCTTGCTACCAAAGAAACCACGGTGTGCAGATAATGGTGACGGGTGCGGAGCGGTCAATACATGATGCTTATTGCGGTCGATAAAGCGACCTTTTTTCTGCGCATGGGCCCCCCATAACAGGAACACAACACCTTGTTGATGCTGGTTAATGGCCTCAATCACGCGGTCAGTAAAGGTTTCCCAGCCGGTTTTCGAATGTGAGTGTGCTTTGCCCTGCTCTACTGTCAACACTGTATTGAGTAGCAACACCCCTTGTTCAGCCCAGCTTTGTAGAAAGCCATGTTGAGGAATTTGAAAACCTTCGATGTCTTGCGCCAACTCTTTGTACATATTCACCAAAGATGGTGGCGTTTTAATACCAGGCAACACAGAGAAGCACAAACCATGTGCTTGGTTTGGACCATGGTAAGGGTCTTGCCCTAGAATCACTACCTTAACGTCATTGAATTCAGTAAAACGGAATGCGTTAAACACGTCTTTGGCTGGCGGATAGATGGCTTTGCCTGCTGCTCGCTCTGCGTCAACAAAATTCAAAGTGTCGACAAAGTAGCTCTGCTGTTTTTCTTCGCCGATCACATCGTGCCAAGTGGGTAACTGATTCATGGAAAGTTCCTGTCCTAAAGTTTCCCTCTATTCTAACGAGCGAAACCCAAACAAACAAAAACTTACCACCAGCACCAAGTTGAGACGGCTCCTCAAACGCTGATTCGCAGACAACTGGCATGAACCCGTGCTGGTTTGACTAAACCAAAATCACGAGTAGTAATGACGCTAATTACGCTAATTACGCTGCGGCGTTCGAAAATGCCCTTGTCCAGTGATATGGCGATTTGGCGTTGGTAAACGTAATACACGTCGAGAGTGTGTCACTGGGGTAAAGGAAACTGGTCGAGACATAATGTCATCCTCCTAACTCAATCGCCCACATACAACATTGAATTTAGGCGTTTAAAACAAATACGCAATAACGCGATTAGTTTTAATCAAGAAAGAAGGATGCCAACTTTACTATTCCGTTAGAAATTCGCCATTTCTTCAATGTGGAATCGGCGTAAGGTGTCGATTTCTTGCTGCCAGATATCAGGATCAATTGTTTCTAAAATCAGAGGGATACCATCAAGTCGAGGATCTTTTGCGATGTACTCAAAACAGCTCCAACCGATCTCGCCTTTACCTAATGAATGATGGCGGTCAACCTTGCTAGCGAATTCAACCTTTGAATCATTTAGATGCATTGCTCTTAAATAGTGCATGCCGACAATGCGGTCGAACTCAGCAAAGGTGCGCTCACAATCTTCTTTAGTACGTAAATCGTAACCCGCCGTAAACGTGTGGCAAGTATCGAGACACACGCCAACGCGTTCTTTGTCTTCCACTTGCTCGATGATTTCAGCTAGATGCTCAAACTTCCAGCCTAAGTTCGTTCCTTGACCAGCAGTATTCTCAATTACAGCAATCACATTCGGCACGGCTTTGTGCGCAAGATTGATCGACTCAGCGATCGTTGCCAAACATTCTTGCTCGGACACTTTCTTTAAGTGACTGCCTGGGTGGAAGTTGAGTAGCGTTAACCCCAATTGATTGCAACGCTCCATCTCATCAATAAATGCAGCGCGGGATTTATTCAGCTTTTCTTCTTCTGGGGCGCCCAAGTTAATCAGATAGGAGTCATGGGGCAGAATGTGCTCCGCGCCAAAGCCAAGCATTTTGCAGTTTGCTTTGAATGCGCTGATGGTTTTCTCTTCGAGTGGCTTAGCGACCCATTGACGTTGATTCTTAGTAAAAAGGGCAAACGCATTTGCACCAATCTCACGAGCACGAAGAGGTGCTTGATCTACTCCGCCCGCCGCCGACACGTGAGCACCAATAAACTTGTTTCCAAACTTGTTTCCAAACTTGTTTTTCATGTTTGTCATTTAATCACTTTAGACTTTCAATATGGCTACCTAAATACAGGCAGTTGCGTTAAGCAGGTTAAGTTTTAAACTCATTTTGTAGTAAATTTACAACAAAAATGACTTTTAAATATTTTTTATATTATCAAATAAATTGTAACTAGTATGTTTTCAAACGTTTTATTGATTTAACTCAACAAAATCACCTTCAAAAATTTAAGGTTTTTAGTTGTTTTTTGACCTAAATCAATATTAAAATAATGGATATTGGCTATATAATACCTAGCTCAACAAAAATTCGAAAATTAACACCAATAATCACCACGTTAAGTGGTCTAGGAGATAGTGATGATCCAAGGTATCCAAATTACTAAAGCAGCTAACGACGAACTACTAAACTCTATCTGGCTACTAGATAGCGAGAAGAATGAAGCGCGTTGTGTTGCAGCAGCATCAACTTACGAAGCAGACCAAGTTATCGCAATCAGCGACCTAGGTGAATACGAAAGCCGTGAAGTAGCAATCGAAGCGGCACCTCGCATCGAAGGCGGCCAACACCTAAACGTGAACGTTCTTAAGCGTGAAACTCTAGAAGACGCAGTTGCACACCCAGAGAACTACCCACAGCTAACTATCCGTGTTTCTGGTTACGCAGTACGTTTCAACTCGCTAACTCCAGAACAGCAACGTGACGTAATCGCTCGTACTTTTACTGAGTCTCTATAATCAGTAAACTAGCTTGCTAGAATTTAAAAAGCTTGGTCAGCAATGACCAAGCTTTTTTTTATTTCCGGATCCTGCTCGATCTTTCCAAAAACAGAGCATTACCTTTCGCCAATGCACGCGTCTCTTCCCGTCTCATGTTCGCTTAATCTTATTTGGCCTCAATCATAAAGAGAGTCAAATCTTACCGGCAATAAAAAAGGTGAATGATCGCTCATTCACCTTTCAGCTATTTCTGTTTTTGATACTTACTGCACGCGGCGCAGTACTTGTTTCAATGCATCAAAGTCTGCATCTAGATCTTCCGATAGCAGTTCCATCTCAGCGTGCTTCGCTAGTGGTGCAGGAAGGTCGATATCAGATTGCAAGATGTCATCAACCACTTCTTTGAACTTCGCAGGGTGCGCAGTACATAGGAATAGGCCGGTTTCGCCTTCTTGCAGTTGCTCTTCAAGAACGCGGTAAGCAATCGCACCATGCGGTTCACATAAGTAGCCAAGTGCGTACAGGTCTTTAACTGACTGTGCACTTTGCTGGTCAGAAACCGCACCTTTGCCTAGCGTCTCTAAGCCCCACTCTTTCACGCGGCATAGCTCTTCGATACGAGGCCAGTTGTTTGGTTGACTCACGTCCATTGCGTTCGACGTGGTTGCTACCGTCGGTTTTGGCTCCCACTTACCTGTTTCGAGGTAACGTGGCACGGTGTCATTAGCGTTAGTTGCAGCGATAAAGCGTTTGATAGGCAGACCCAACGCTTTTGCCAGTAGACCTGCAGTTAGGTTACCGAAATTACCACTTGGTACTGATACCACTAGGTTTTCACGCTCTTGCTTGCTCATTTGCGCGGCTGCTTCAAAGTAGTAACAGATTTGCGCCATCAAACGGCTGATGTTGATTGAGTTTGCAGAGTTCAGACCAATCTCTTCACGTAGTGCAGAATCATCGAAAGCTTGCTTAACCAGTGCCTGACACGCATCGAAGTCGCCATCAATCGCTACCGTGTGAATGTTCTTACCAAGCGTACAGAATAGCTTCTCTTGCAGCGGGCTGATCTTGCCTTTCGGGTAAAGGATCACAACGTTGATGTCTTCCATACCGTAAAAAGCGTGCGCAACGGCTGCGCCAGTATCGCCAGAAGTTGCAGTCAGAATGGTGATCTTGCCACCGTCCGAAACGGCTGCCAGTGATTGCGCCATAAAGCGGCCACCAAAGTCTTTAAACGCGAGCGTTGGACCGTGGAAAAGTTCCAGTGCGTAAACACCACCTTTGACTTGGTTAATTGGTGCTGGGAATTGGAATGCAGCGTCAACCAATGCGTTAACCTGCTCTTCCGCTAGTTCATCACCGATCAACGCCGATAAAATCTTAGTACTACGGGAGACAAAATCTTCTTCCAGTAGCGCATCAACGTCTTCAAATTTTGGTAATTCCGATGGGAAAAATAGACCTTGGTTACGGCCTAATCCTTGGCGAACGGCTTGGCCAAAGGAAACTTGTTCATCATTTTCTTTTATATTGTAAAGCTTCATAGCTCACTTCCTGTTACTTTCGAACCCTGCTTATCTAGACGACAAACGTGGACGAATCCTTCTTCATTTTGTACGTAGTTCTGTTCTAACCAGCGAGCAACTCGCTCAGCGACATCTTTCTCTTTGCAAATACTGAACAGTGTCGGCCCACTGCCAGAAATACCGGTTGCCAATGCACCCGCAGACGCTGCGTATTGACGTGCATTTGCAAACCCTGGAAGCAGTTTCTCACGATACGGTTCTGCGATCACGTCTTTGATCATTTTTGCAGCAAGTTCTGGCTGACCAGAATGACACGCATGGATAAAGCCTGCAAGATGACGGCCATGAGCAATGATATCTTGTCGGCGGTATTGAGATGGTAGGATCTCACGCGCTTCTGCTGTTGATACTTTAATGCCCGGATACGCCATTACCCAGTACCAATCATCAAAGCAAGGCACTTCTTGACTGATAATCCCAAGCTCTTCCAACATTAACTGCACGCCACCAAGGTAACATGGCGCGACGTTATCGTAGTGAATGCCACCAGAGATCTTACCTTCCATCTCTCCCATCAGCGCAAGCAACTCTGTCTCGTTAAGCGGCTGACCATGGAATCGGTTTAATGCATCTAATGCGGCAACGATAGAACAAGCACTCGAGCCCAAACCAGAGCCGATCGGCATGTTCTTCTCTAGCGTCATTTCAAGTGGTTTTAGTGCGACGCCTTTTTTGTCTAGCTCACGAGCAAACACCACCCAACAATCGTAAACGATGTTCTCTTTTGGCTCAGTTGGTAGCTTCTCCACGAAGTCACCAGCCGTCTTTAGACTGAACGGCTCAGCCCCAGATTTAACCAATACTCGGTCACCCAATAGAGTGCCATCAACTGGGGACACCGCCGCCCCCAGAACATCAAAACCAACGCTTACATTACCAATTGATGCTGGGGCATAAACCACTACATCCATATCACTTGAACTCATTGTTGTTATACCCCTAGTTTCCAACCTAAAGTACGCATCACATCCGAGAATACGCCAGCTGCTGTTACCTCTGTACCGGCACCGTAACCACGTAATACTAGTGGAATTGGCTGGTAGTAACGACTGTAAAATGCCAGTGCGTTTTCACCATCTTTGATCTTAAACATCGGGTCATTTTCATCCACCGCGGCAATGCTTACTTTACATTTGCCATCGATGATTTCACCAACATAGCGCAACACTTTGCCTTCTTCTGCCGCTTTAGCCGACAGCTCTTTAAAGTAAGCATCAGCTTCCGGTAGACGCGCCATAAACTCATCAACGCTGCCTGAATCGTCAAAGCCTGGTGGCAGAGCTTGATCAACCACAACGTCTTCTAGCTCTAATGACATACCGGCTTCACGCGCAAGGATCAGAAGTTTGCGCGCCACATCCATACCGGATAGATCATCACGAGGATCCGGTTCAGTAAAGCCATTTTGCTTGGCGATGTTCGTCGCTTCACTTAGGCTCATACCTTCATCTAACTTACCGAAGATGTAAGACAAAGAACCGGAAAGGATACCGCTGAAACGCTCCAGTTCATCACCAGCAGCAATAAGGTTCTGTAGGTTTTCGATCACTGGTAGGCCAGCACCTACGGTTGTTTCGTACAACAGCTTACGACGAGAACTACGTGCCACACCACGAAGTTGGTGGTAGTACGCCATGCTTGCCGTGTTAGCTTTTTTATTTGGCGTTACGACGTGGAAACCTGCTGCTAGGAAGTCTGCGTATTGATTGGCAATAGCTTCACTTGACGTACAGTCAACCAACACTGGGTTGATGATATGGTTACGCTGAACCAAAGAAATCAAGCGCGCTAGGCTAAACTCTTCTGTCGATGCCGACATGCGATCACGCCAATGTTCTAGCGGGAGGCCCTCGCTATCGAGTAGAAGACCTTTGCTGTTTGCCAAGCCACATACGCGAATCACGATACCTTTTTGAGCTAGCTTCGCTTGCTGGCGTTCAATCTGATCCACCAGTTCACCACCAACACCGCCCACACCGACAACAAATACGTCTAGGAAGTGCTTCGAGTTAAATAGGTTCTCATGACACGCTTTAATCGCTTCAGAGATTTTATCTTCAGGAATTACAGCGGAAATAGCACGCTCAGAGGAACCCTGTGCGATTGCTACGATATTAACGTTCACTTCAGCAAGAGAAGAGAAGAAGCGAGAAGCGACACCGCGTGACGTACGCATACCATCACCAACGAGAGTGACGATAGATACATTATCGATAAAGTCTACGGGTTCAAGTAGGCCATCTTTCAGCTCAAGTTCAAATTCATCAGCTAATACTTGTTGGGCTTGCGCTTTATCTTGCGCTTCGATACAGAAGCTGATGCTGTACTCAGAAGAAGACTGAGTGATAAGTACGATAGAGACACCCGCTGATGACATTGCGCCGAATACTCGGCTTGCCATGCCTACCATACCTTTCATGCCAGGGCCTGATACGTTGACCATTGTCAGATCGTTTAGCGTCGTAATGCCTTTGATCGCTAGGTTGTCCTCACCTGTATCTTGGCCAATCAGTGTACCTGCACCTTGAGGATTAAAGCTGTTTTTGATTAAGCAAGGAATATGGAACTGCGCGATTGGCGCGATGGTTTTCGGATGCAGAACGGAAGCACCGAAGTAAGAAAGCTCCATTGCTTCTTGGTAGCTAAGTGACTTAAGCAGGCGAGCATCTTCGACTAGGCGAGGATCACAGTTGTAGACACCGTCCACATCTGTCCAGATTTCACAGCAATCGGCGCGTAAACATGCTGCAAGAACCGCTGCTGAGTAGTCAGAGCCATTACGACCTAACGTAACCAGTTCACCTTTTTCATTACCCGCGGTGAAACCTGGCATGATACTTACATGGCCTTGAGGAAGAGGGTTTTGACGGAAGTTTTGCGTAGAGACTTCAACATCGACCATCGCTTCTAGGTGATCACCTTTCGCGTACAGATACTCAACTGGATCGATAAGATGTGCTGGTTGGCCTTTCGCTTCTAATACCGCTTTCATCAGCTGAATCGAAACACGCTCACCTTTACTGATGATGCGTGCATTGACGTTGTTTGGGCACATACCAAGAAGATTGATGCCATGAACGAACTGGCGAAGTTGAGACAGTGAAGTTTTAACTTGGTTATCAAATCCGGCACCATCGATGTTTGGCAATACATCTTGGATCTCTGTAAACAATGCTTTGAACGATGCTTCCAACTCATTGATTTGTAGTTCTGCTTCGCCATTGCGAAGTGCGCCTTCAATCACCGCAACCAGCTTATTCGTCGTTTTACCTGGTGCTGAAAGTACCACTGCGACTTCTTCTTGTTGTGCATTATTGGCGATGATATCCGCCGCTCTTAAAAAGCGATCTGCATCCGCTAATGATGAGCCGCCAAACTTTAATACTCGCATCCCTTCCTCCGATGTATCTTTCTAGATCTGTCTAAATTCTGTATAAAAAAAGCATAAAAAAAGGCCTGTATCTTGTTGGATACAGGCCTTCTTTGTGAATTTCTTTCGCTCAGCAGCCTGCCCCAACATGTGTCGTGTCGGTAATAATAATGGTGGTGGTCATTACTACTTGGCTGTGAGATGTCATAAATAAATATTCAACGATAATAATGTGTTTGCTTAACTCTACGTTTACCGAGTTTCTTAACTAGAGTCAACAAAAAAGTTGTATATTTTACGTTCTAGGTTGAAAAGTTGTGTTGATTAAAATGTCAGAAAATACTTTTATAACAAAGATTTGAACAGCTCCGCAAAACAGGCAAAAAACTATCTTTATACTATTAGATCCCAAGAATTAGATCTTATGAGTTTGTGCAAGAAGATCCATTTCTAGGGCAACGTTGATCAAAATACTGTCAAGGCAGCATTTTAGTTCACAATAGCTTAACTATGAACAAAGCTTACATGATCAAAATATCAGCAAAATTAATGAGCCAGCTTTCATAATATGTGCTTTAATAATTTGAAAGCCGTTGGCAATACTAATAACGATTTAATTACAAGGAGTGGTAATGATGAAAGCCCTATTCTGCCTACTTGCCCTTGTATTGCCTGCGATCTCTCTAGCCAACCCTTTGCCACCTCTTCCTGGTAAAACGGCTCCTTCTCCTCATAAACTCTTCATTTCCAGTGAAAGTTATCAAAATGATAGTTTTGATGTTTGGAATATCGATGGCGGCTATGCGTATGAACTGCTTGATTCTGTCGATCTTTATGTCGGTGCTCGCGTCAACAATTCACCGACTAAAAATCAAAGTGGTTTTCTAAGTGGTATTAGCTACCAGTATAATGACCGCGTTACACTAAAAAGCACAGTCCGCTCCTACAAAGCAGAAAGTTCTGACGGCATCAAAGAAGAAGACAGTAGCCTTGCTGCCGAGGTCTCAAGTCGCGTTAAGATAACGGACAATCTCGATATTCATGCCACGCTGGACTATCAAGATTGGCAACAAGGCTTTGAAGTCGGATTAGGATTCCGCTTTTAGAAATTTAGCGCTTCTTTCGAAATCAATACACCATTCCAGTCTGCATATACATAGTGCTTGGGCTGTACTATCTGATTTTGCATCGTCAGTGTCACATTAACGTCTCCCATACCGCGTTTCTCGGTTTTAAATGGGCACGTTCCTAAAGCTTGAATACCAATATCCATTTGAGACATCTGGGCTACATCACGGACGGCACCGTAGACAATAATCCCTTCCCAACCATTTTCGATGCCAAGAATAGCCAACTGATCGCCAAGCAGCGCTTTTTGGCATGATCCGTGACCATCAACGATCAACACTTTTCCCGTACCATCTTCACTTAATACTTCTCTAACTTTAGAGTTATCGTGATAGCAGCGTACGGTGACGATTTCACCATGAAAAGCGGTACGTTGACCAAAATTCTGCAGTGGTAAGCTCAATAGCGTTACCTGCTCTTCAAACTGATCACAAATATCTGGTGTTATGTCTCTCATATTTCCTCCGTGAATTTTCTTACCCAAGAGCGAGAGCATCTTAAGTAAGTATTATCCTTTTACACGAGCTTATCGCTTATTTCTCCGAGTATTTGACGAGTTTCTTCTCCTACACAAGAGATTAATTGCAGTTCACCATCCACCACATAATAAATTGCGTTTTGCTTAAAAATTTTAGCAAGAGCTATCGCCTTTTGTGGTTTTATTTCTACAGCATAGCTTTCTTCAAACCATTGAAAGCCTTTGTCGCCGACAGTGACTGAAACATATTTCATTCCCTTTAGGCGCTGTTCTAGTTCGTGATTACTTATGCAGTTCTCTTTGTTTGACCGCAATTTACTGTAGGGGTTCCAAGCAGTTATGACAGCATACTGATGTGCGCTCCATTCTTGTTCAAACCTAAAGTATGAATCTGAATAAGCATGCCATAACGCCGCGTCTATGTTCGTATTACTTTTTTCTATCATATCTCTTAAACGATTAATAACGGTTACATTTCATCAATTGATGTAAATCAACAAACTGAATGGAATTAACATTTGAGCATTGTTAGCATGCTGTTAACAATATAAAATTCGCTCCATATCTTAGGGTGTTTACGTTTCAGGCCCGTAAAGCTTGGATTTGAAAGGTAAACAAACCCTATAGAATAAAGTCGCCATTGGACACTGGTGAGTTGGCAAGATTCCAAGGAGGGCGGATAACTGAAAGAAGTGTTTTTTTGATCAACTTGTTTTATTATCAAAATCACATTACCTGTATGTTATATTTTTGCCTAGAATTTATTCTATTAGCACAATTTTGTCACAAATTTAGGTACCGCCAATGCAAACCCCGCAGATTCTTATCGTTGAAGATGAGCAAGTAACTCGTAACACTCTTAAGAGTATTTTTGAAGCAGAGGGATACGCTGTTTTCGAAGCCAGCGACGGTGAAGAGATGCACCAAGTGTTGTCTGAAAACTCAATCAACTTGGTAATCATGGATATTAATCTTCCAGGTAAGAACGGCCTACTGCTAGCTCGTGAACTACGTGAGCAAGCAAACATCGCGCTAATGTTCTTAACTGGTCGTGACAATGAAGTAGACAAGATCCTAGGTCTTGAAATCGGCGCTGATGATTACATCACTAAGCCTTTCAACCCACGTGAACTGACTATCCGTGCACGTAACCTACTAAGCCGTTCAATGAGCACTAATGCTGTTCAAGAAGAAAAGCGTTCAGTAGAAAAATACGTGTTCAACGGTTGGGTACTAGACATCAACAGCCGCTCACTAGTGAGCCCAGCTGGTGAAGGTTACAAGCTACCTCGCTCAGAGTTCCGTGCACTACTTCACTTCTGTGAAAACCCAGGCAAGATCCAGACTCGTGCAGATCTACTGAAGAAAATGACTGGCCGTGAGCTTAAGCCACACGACCGTACTGTAGACGTAACCATCCGTCGCATTCGTAAGCATTTTGAGTCAGTATCAGGTACGCCTGAAATCATCGCGACTATTCACGGTGAAGGCTACCGCTTCTGTGGCGACCTAGAAGACTAATCGCTGCAATACAAACATTAAGGGCTTGCTCCATGAGCAAGCCCTTTTTTTATCTGGTACTTGGTAAGATCAGTACACTCTGTCGATTTTGATGTTTTTCTCAACTAGCCAGCCTGTTTTACCAGCATCATCCAATAGTAGTGCTAAATCTATCGGCTTCTCTGCATCAGCTTCAATTTGCCATACAAACGCAACTTCCCACTGGTTTTCACTGTGCGTTCTTAGCTCAAGAAGGTCGCCGTCAATCACCCATTCGGAATCTCCTTGCTTTAGAATTAGTGATTCCACGGTAAGGTTTGCTGGGAGATCTCTGTCTGCTTGCAAGTACAACGCGCCGTGTACGTTCTGTTCTTGAACTTCGCCGATCGTCGGCATCATGTTGACCCAAAGGTTACTTTTCAGTTCAACATTCACTTGATTCATTGTGATTTGGCTATCTTCTTGCCAGCCTACTTGTGGAGCAGAACTACAACCAGCCAAAAGAGCTGCGGCTAACGCTGCTGACGCAAATTTCTTCATGTTATTTCCTCTGTTCCAACCAACTCTTCAATACTTGAATATCGTTTCGATATTCGTTTTTAATCTCTTCAACCCAGTCTGAGATATTCTCCCACCAAGCAGGCATGTCTGGTGACTGTGCTTTCTGGGCGACACTTTGAATATGTTTGAGACCAATCGAGCCCGCTGCACCTTTAATTTTATGTGCTTCAGAGACAATGCCATCTTGATCTTTCGCCGTCATATTGGAATCCAAGACTTCAATATAATCTGGCATCATGTCTTCAAACATTTTGATGCTATCGTACACAGGCTTCACACCAACGATATCTACGTAAGACTCTAACATATCCAAATCCAACAAGTGCGTCTCAATCACTGGAGATGGTACAGATACCGTATCCTCTATCACTTTCTGGCTAACAATTTTTTCCTCTTGCCCATCAATGCGGTCAGCGAAAAATTTATCAATAACAGCTTGAAGAGCCTGCACAGCGAGAGGCTTACTAATCGCATCGTCCATACCATTATCTAAGTACTCACGGCGATCTTTCATCACATTCGCAGTTAACGCCACCAGCGGCGGTAGATTGTCGTAATGCTCACGGTAGTACTTAGCCACATCAAAACCAGTCATGTCTGGCAATTGGATATCGAGCAGAGCCAAGTCGTATTCATCAGGCACAAAATTCACCAATGCTTCTTCACCAGTCATGGCAACAGTGACTGAGTGACCTAGGCTTTCAAGTAAAGACTTCGCCACTGTCACGTTAAGCTCGATATCTTCAACCATAAAGATATTAAGGTGCACATTATCACGTTTAGCGTTGATAACTGGCTCTTCGATCTCAACAACTGGAACATGAATCGACACGGTGAAAGTACTGCCAAAGCCCTCTTCACTCGCCACCGTAATGTCACCATCCATCATATTGATTAACTGCTTCGATACCGCCAACCCAATACCAGTGCCAACGGCATGGAGGTTGTCTTTACCTGATTTAACTTGGTAATACATGGCAAAGATCTTTTCGACCTCATCCTCAGGAATACCAATGCCAGTGTCTTCTACCTCAATAATGATGGTTGCATAGTCTTCTTCAACATCTGCACTCACCGTCATTACGACGCCACCTTCTTTGGTGAACTTCATCGCATTGCTCACCAAGTTCCAAATAACCTGACGTAGACGGGTAGCATCCACTTCAATCGCTTTCGGCAACTCACTCAAACGTTCTAGGTCAAAGCGCAGCCCTTTTTGTTCTGCCATCAATGCTGAGATGCTTTCAATTTCTGCGACAAAATCTTCAAAGTTGAGTGGCACAGGTAACAGCTCCAGTTTACGACGGTCAAATTTGTCCATATCGATAATGTCGTTGAAGATGTTGCCTAGCGTAATCGCGCTCACATTAATGGTTTGCATGTGCTTACGCTGCTCTTCGGTCAACTGACTATCAAGCAGCATGCGACTCAAGCCGACAATGCCATTAAGTGGAGTACGTAATTCATGGCTGATGGTAGAAATGAAGGTGGTTTTATCTCGGCTGGCTTTTTCCAGGGACTCTTCGTGGCGCTTACGTTCCGTGATATCACGACCAAAACCGACCAAGCCAAGATGTCGGCCATCCTTGCTGTAAAATGGCACTTTGCGCAGTTCAAAATAGTGTTTACGCCCATCCGGGTAATCTAACCACTGTTCGTAGGTTAACGCCTGATTGTCAGCAAAGACTTTTTGGTCGGTATCCACAATATGTTCAGCCACTTCTTTACTGTAGACATCCCAAGGGCTCAAACCAACAAGTTGATGCTCTTTCTTACCTGTCAGCTCTTCCATTGCCCGGTTACATCCAGAGAAGACACCGTCAGCATTTCGGTAGTAAATGAGGTCAGGGGATGCATCAATAAAGGATCGAAGAAGAGCCGTTCGTTCAGCCAACTCAAGTTGTGTTCGCTCACGTTGGAAGACTTCATTTTCTAAGTCTTGCATCGCTTCTTCACGAGCCTCTTCTGCTTTAATACGCTCTTCAATCTCTTGATTGAGTTTTTCAATATTTTGCTGCAATTGAAAGTTGAGCTCTTGGTCGCGAGAACGCATATCTTTAAGTTTGGCGACTAACTTAGTCAGTCTTTGACGTGATTCTTCAAGCTGATCGACAACAACAGATAAGAAATAAACCGCCCACGGCGTAATCAGTAGACCAAAAAAAACTGACCGTACAATATCGATATCATCAACGCTGCCCTTCAATGCGAGCGTAATGCCGACTTGCACCACTACAGCTAAGGCAACAAGCGCCAATGCTAGCAATATAGAGAAACGGACAATCCCCAGTTTGACCAACAGATCAACGTAATACTGGGCGAGATTTTTCATGGGCTTCATTCACTACTCCATGGAACAAGCTAGGCACCTGACTTCAACTTACGTATCAGACAGATTAAGGTAAAGAGCATTGTTGCAACTAAAACAAGTCACAAGGGATATCACAGGCTTATGCTATGTTGTTCGCAGTTTAACGTGTTTAATACGGTGATTAAAACCACCCACTCTCAAGTTAGAGTAAGCGGTCACAAAGCGCTACAACGAGCTAGGGTGAATACGAGTACGGTTACGGCCATCTGCTTTTGCTTGGTATAGTGCACTGTCTGCCATGGCGACACCCATATCAGGCTCATCCCCATGCTGTGGCACATAGGAAACGAAGCCAATACTAACGGTTAGATTTTGGTCAGCACTAGAACTCATGTGTTCAATTGCAGCACGGTGAACTTGTTGATGAATACGCAAAGCGACTTGCTCAGCACCTTCAGTCGTTGTATTGGGCAGAATAAAGGCAAACTCTTCCCCACCATAACGCGCGACACAGTCTGAAGAACGGTTAACAACCGTTTTAAAAACATTAGCCACCTGAATCAGTGCTTCATCTCCTTTTTGGTGCCCATAGCTGTCGTTGAAATCTTTAAAGAAATCAATGTCACAAAGCATAATGGTCAAAGGAAGTTTTTCTCTAACGTGGTGATACCACAATGTCTGTAGCTGTTCATCAAAGCGACGACGGTTTGCCACCTGGGTCAAACTATCTAGGAAACTAAGCTTTTCTAGTTCAAGGTTGGCTTCTTCTAACTTCTGCTCGGCTAAGTATCGCTCAGAAATATCACGAGCCATAATCAGCACTCCGTTAGTCCCAGACGCTTTGTCTTTAAATGGTGATTTCACTACATCAAACCAAGTGTAATGCCCGTCCGATGTGAGAATTTTATCGATATATCTGACAGGTTCCGCATCGTTAAGTACTTGAACATCGCTTGCCTTTAAACGGAGATATAGTTCTTCAGGAATGACATCTTGAAGACGCTTTCCGATTAGCTCAGACACATCAGAAATGCCGAGAGCATTTACGAATGGCTTGTTACATGCCTGATAAACTAGATTTTCATTGAAGATACCAATCGAGTCAGGGCTTGCATCCAAAATAGTCTGCAAAATAGTATCGCGTTGAGCAAGGGCAACCTCAGTGTCCTTACGGCGCTCCATCTCATCTCGTAAGTTTTGCTGCATTTTATGCCACTCAGTGACATCATGACTGATAGATAAAGTACCAATCAACTCACCAACTTGTGAAACAAGCGCACTCTGGTTTACTTCTAAAAGACAACTTCGGCCATTCACATCAGTCGTCCAGCGTCGTTCTGTTTTTCTAGTTGCCAACGCATCATGAGGCGTAATACCAGCTTCTTCCCTTCTTCCTTCCCAAAATAAATCAAAAGCACGGTTAGTTGCTAAATGGTTACCTTGCTGATCCTGTAGACAAACCAACTCCGAAAGTGAATCTAATGCGGAGCGTGCCATATTTAACTCGGCTTGCTCTTGTTGGAACTCTATCGAGGTCACTTGATAAGGTTGAGCGTACAGGATCCAAACTCGATGTCCGTTGTAAAAGCTCTTTCTCCCAGACAACTCAACTCTGGTGCTTTCACTTTCAGATAAGTGCCAGTCAAACAGTTGCTGGCGAAATGAACGACTAGCAAAGCTAGACACTATGGTAAGTAAATCGTTTGTGCGAAAAGTAGCAGGATAGAGAAAACCCGTCCCTAGTGCGCGAATGCCCAGAAACTGTGTGGCAGAGTCATTGGCTAGCAGGATCTGTCCGTGCCCTGCATCAATAACAAATACAGAATATGGAGAATCAGTGATGAGTTGTTTGAGAGCTTGCTGATAGCGATAGTGGATAAGTGCTAAAACAGCCGCACTCACTATAGTGAGCAAAATAACGTATCCGTAGTCATTTTGCTCACTCCAAAGCCAAGTAAATAACTGATCCATTCTTCTGTTCCATTCCAATAACAGTGAGAAATATATCAGTTATTAATCAATCAATCTGCCTTTAATTCCGGCTTGGTATAGATGAAAGCATCACCAGTTAAGCTACCTTGTGAGCCTTCTCGATCCAATGCACGACCAATTTCGGTCATTGCTAACCAACGGTTTTCACACCACAGTGGCGAAAGCAGCGTAGGACGACGAGCCGCAGAAGATACGCGATGATAGATCACCTCTTTTGGTGTCATTCGAATCATCTCGCTGGCGATCGCAACATACTCCTCAAGCTCTGGTGCTTCGAGCTTTCCGGCACGCCACGCTTTTGCCATAGTGCTGCCATCAACAATATGTAGGCCATGTAACTTAATACCGTCAGTGCCGACATCCAGAACTTTTCGCAATGTTTCAACGTTGTCATCACGGGTTTCTTTCGGCAGGCCAACGATCAGATGCGTACACACCTTTATGCCTAGAGCTCGAGCACGTTTGGTGATCTCAGCGTAGCACTCAAAATCATGACCTCGGTTGATACGCTTGAGGGTGTCATTGTTGGCAGTTTGAAGACCTAGCTCTAGCCAAATCTCGTAACCTTGGTGCACGTAATCAGACAATAAGTCTAATACTGCATCAGGCACGCAATCTGGACGAGTACCCACGCAGAGACCGACTATATCTGCTGCCTTCAATGCTTCCTCATACATGTTTTTGAGGACTTGTACTTCTGCATAGGTACTGGTGTATGCCTGAAAATATGCTAGGTACTTCTTCGCTCGATGGATCTCTCCAGCACGATCTTTCAATTGTTCGTGAATACTTTTGATCTGGACTTCTTCATCGGCAAACGAGGCCACATTACAAAATGTGCATCCTCCTCGACCAATGGTGCCATCGCGATTTGGACAACTGAAACCACCGTGTAAAGTCAGCTTATGGACTTTTTCACCGTAACGACGCTGTAGATCTTGGCCTAGTGTGTTGACCAACTCATGTAACTGCATAAATTCTCACCAATAGTAAACCGTAATAAATCTCACTACGATCTATGTAACAAAATTACATCCCTGCAAGAAAAAACAAACGATTCTAGTTAATTCAAACAACCTGGTAGCGGAGCCAAATCAATAAAACTGCATAAAACCAACTCAAAACGTGCAATGTTGCGTAAATGTTAAACAAATAGTGCATATTTAAACGAAAAATTTGGGTCACAAAGGCGACTTTTCGTTGCATTCCGAAGTCACAAAATTGTAGGATACTTACACAACCCCGCCGTTTTTGTGACTTTTATTACAATATCAACGACGGGAATTGTCGGTGTTATCCCGCTCCCACCTATATAAGTCACTAAATTGTGGCAATAAATAAAGGGATATCACCAAGGATTGTTTTTCTCGCAAAATTTTTCCTGCGAGATACGGAAAGGAATCAAGACTGGTCAACCTCGGCCAGTGGCGAATCATAAATATAAAGGATAAGACGTGCAGAACGTCCATAGACAGCCAAGATCTGTCTGGGGTTCTTACGTCGACATTGAACTGGAAGGATGTATCTATGGTAGATAGAGAGCAAAATCCACAGGGTCTGTACACTCCGGAGCTGGAGCATGACGCTTGTGGTATCGGTTTTGTTGCTCACCTTAAAAACCGTAAATCTCATGAAGTAGTGACTCAAGCATTGGATATGCTGGCTCGCATGGAACACCGTGGTGGTCAAGGTTGTGACCCTTGCAGTGGTGATGGCGCAGGTATCTTGTTACAAAAACCTCATGAATTCCTATTAGAAGAAGCTGTTAAGCTAGGCATTAAACTGCCTTCGTTTGAAAAGTATGGTGTTGGTGTCGTTCTCTTCCCGAAAGACGAATACAAACGCGCACAGTGTCGTGACATTCTAGAGCGCAATGCCCAGCGTCTAGATCTTGAAGTTATCGGCTATCGCGTTTTGCCAACCGACAACTCAATGATCGGTGCAGACCCACTAAGCACAGAGCCTCAGTTTGAGCATGTGTTTATCTCTGGTGGCCCTGGCATCACACCTGAAGAGCTAGAGCGCAAACTGTACGTACTTCGTAACTACACAGTGCGAGTTTGCCTAGAAAGCGTTTCGAACATTGGTGACGACTTCTACATTAACTCAATGTCTTACAAGACATTGGTGTACAAAGGTCAGTTAACGACAGAGCAAGTACCTCAGTACTTCCTTGATCTACAAAACCCGACCATGGTGACCGCACTAGCACTGGTACACTCTCGTTTCTCTACCAACACCTTCCCGAAATGGCGTCTTGCACAGCCTTTCCGTTACATTGCCCACAACGGTGAAATCAATACAGTTCGCGGTAACTTGAACTGGATGAAAGCCCGTGAAGCAATTCTAGAATCAGACCTGTTTACTCAGGCTGAAATCGACATGCTTCTTCCTATCTGTCAGGAAGGCAGCTCGGATTCATCTAACTTTGACATGGCACTTGAGCTCCTAGTTCTTTCTGGTCGCAGCCTGCCACACGCATTGATGATGATGATTCCGGAAGCATGGCAAGAAAACAAAAACATGGATCCTAAGCGCCGCGCGTTCTACCAGTACCACGCGAACATCATGGAACCATGGGATGGTCCTGCTTCAGTATGTTTTACTGACGGTGTTCAAGTTGGTGCGACACTCGACCGTAACGGTCTGCGCCCTTCTCGCTACACAGTGACCAAAGACAACTTCCTAGTGATGGCATCTGAATCTGGTGTTGTGGATATTGAACCAGAGAACGTTGAGTTCCGTGGTCGTCTGCAACCAGGCCGTATCTTTGTTGCGGACCTAGAGCAAGGTCGCATCATCTCTGATGAAGAAGTGAAAGACACCATCGCAACAGCGCAGCCTTACGAGAAGTGGGTAGAAGAAAACCTACTGAGCTTGAAGAAACTGCCAGATGCGAGCAACCAGTTCAGTCAACCTTCTCCTGAGCGCTTGCTGCACCGTCAACAAGCTTTCGGTGTGAGCACTGAAGAAGTGAACGAAATCATCGTTCCAATGGCGAATGACGCGAAAGAACCATTGTCAGCAATGGGTGCCGACTGGCCTCTTGCGGTTCTATCTCATCAGTCTCAGCACCTTTCAAACTACTTCAAGCAGCTGTTTGCACAGGTAACTAACCCACCGATCGACCCGATCCGTGAGCGTATGGTGATGTCGCTGAACACGTACTTGGGTAAAGACCAAAACCTTCTGACTGAAACACCACTTCACTGTCAGAAAGTCGAATTGGAATCACCAGTTCTGGCGAACTCTGAACTTGAGAAACTGCGTGCGATCGATAACGAGCACCTACAAGCGAAGACGTTGGATATCGTATTCCAAGCCAATGAAGATCAAGGTAAGCTTGAGCGCGCACTAAAACGTATTTGCCAATACGCAGAAGACGCGGTTATCGATGGTTACTCAATCATCCTACTAACTGACCGTGCAGTGAACTCAAACCACGCGGCGATCCCAGCAATGCTGGCAGTTGGCGCAGTACACCACCACTTGATCCGCAAAGGTCTACGTGCGAAGTGTGACATCGTGGTTGAAACCGGTGACGCACGTGAGACACACCACTTTGCAACATTACTTGGTTACGGTGCGAATGCGGTTAACCCTTACCTAGTGATTGAAACCATCATTGAACTTCAACGTACTAAGAAGTTGGATCCAGAAGCGAACCCTCGCGATCTGTTCAACAACTATCGTAAAGCGATCAATGGCGGTCTTCTGAAGATCTTCTCGAAGATGGGTATCTCGACACTACAGTCGTACCATGGCGCGCAAATTTTCGAAGCTTTGGGCATTCACAAGTCTGTAGTAGATAAATACTTCACAGGTACGGTTTCCCGTATCCAAGGTCTCACCCTTGATGATATCGCCAAAGAAGTACTGATCCGTCACCGCATCGGTTACCCACAACGCGAAATCCCAATTCAAATGCTGGATGTTGGCGGTGTTTACCAATGGAAACAACGTGGTGAAAAACACCTATTCAACCCAGAAACCATCTCTCTACTGCAAGAGTCTACGCGCAACAAGAACTACGAGCAGTTCAAGCAATACGCAACAGCAGTAGATAAGCAAGGCGACAACGCGGTAACGCTACGTAGCCAACTTGAGTTCATTAAGAACCCAGCAGGTTCTATCTCTATCGACGAAGTCGAGCCAATTGAAAGCATCGTAAAACGCTTCGCAACAGGTGCAATGTCATTCGGTTCTATTTCTTACGAAGCACACTCCACACTGGCTGTTGCGATGAACCGCCTTGGCGCAAAATCGAACTCTGGTGAAGGTGGTGAAGACCCAATGCGTTTCGAACGCAAAGACAACGGCGATTGGGAACGCTCTGCGATCAAGCAGGTGGCTTCAGGTCGTTTCGGCGTAACTTCTTACTACCTAACTAACGCTGATGAGCTACAAATCAAGATGGCTCAAGGTGCAAAACCAGGTGAAGGTGGTCAGCTACCGGGTGATAAAGTGGATGACTGGATCGGTGCAACACGTCACTCGACTCCAGGCGTCGGTCTGATCTCACCACCGCCACACCACGATATCTACTCAATCGAAGATTTGGCTCAGCTGATCTACGACTTGAAGAACGCGAACCGCGCAGGTCGTGTAAACGTGAAACTGGTATCGGAAGCAGGCGTAGGCACGATCGCTTCTGGTGTAGCAAAAGCGAAAGCTGACGTTGTACTTATCGCAGGTTTCGACGGCGGTACTGGTGCATCCCCAATGTCTTCAATCCGTCATACAGGTCTTCCTTGGGAACTTGGCTTGGCAGAAACGCACCAAACGCTACTGAAAAACGGTCTACGTAACCGTATCGTGGTTCAAGCAGATGGTCAGATGAAGACACCTCGTGACCTTGCAGTCGCAACACTACTAGGCGCAGAAGAATGGGGCGTAGCAACCGCAGCGTTGGTGGTTGAAGGCTGTATTATGATGCGTAAGTGTCATAAGAACACCTGTCCTGTTGGTATCGCGACTCAAAACAAGACACTTCGCGAGCGCTTTGATGGCCGTGTAGAAGACGTCGTGACCTTCTTCCAATACATGGCACAAGGTCTGCGTGAAATCATGGCTGAACTTGGCTTCCGCACTATCGATGAGATGGTAGGCCAAGGTCAGAAAATGAAAGTTCGCCAAGATGTTTCTCACTGGAAATACAAGAACCTAGACCTGTCTCCTGTTCTACATGTTGAACAGCCACGCGAAGCGGACGGCGTGTTCAACCAAGCTGAGCAGAACCACAACTTAGAAGAAGTACTAGACCGTAAGCTGATTCAAGCTGCCATTCCTGCTCTCGAGAAAGGTGAAGCGGTGACTGCCGAATTCCCTATCGTTAACACGGACCGTTCTGCAGGTACCATGCTGTCGAACGAAATCTCGAAAGTGTACAAAGATGCCGGCCTTCCTCAACCAATGAACGTGAAGTTCAACGGCTCTGCAGGTCAGTCATTCGGTGCATTCCTAGCTAAGGGCGTGAAGTTCGAAGTGGAAGGTGATGCAAACGACTACTGGGGCAAAGGCTTATCTGGCGGTACCTTGGTGCTCTACCCTGACGCGAAATCAAGCATTGTCGCGGAAGATAACATCGTGGTTGGTAACGTATGTTTCTACGGTGCAACCTCGGGTGAGTCTTTCATTCGCGGTATGGCTGGCGAACGTTTCTGTGTTCGTAACTCAGGTGCGAAAGTAGTAGTAGAAGGCGTCGGTGACCACGGGTGTGAATACATGACAGGTGGTGCAGCTATCATCCTTGGCTCAACGGGTCGTAACTTTGCCGCAGGTATGAGTGGCGGTGTGGCTTACGTATGGGATAAGTCAGGCGACTTTGAGTCGAAACTGAACCCAGAGCTGGTTGACCTAGACCCAATCGAGCAAGAAGACAAAGATCTATTACTCGACATGCTAACCAAGCATGTTCAATTCACAGGAAGTGAAGTCGCTCAGTCTTTCCTAGACAACTTTGAAACAAGCCTAGCCTCTATGGTTAAGGTGATGCCGCGTGACTACAAAGCGGTTCTTCAAAAGCGTAAAGCTGAAGCGCAACAAACTGAAGCGGAGGCAGTGTAATGGGTAAGCCTACTGGATTTTTAGAGCATGGTCGTGAACTTCCACAGAAGATCGACCCAGCTGAACGTATCAAGAACAACAAAGAGTTCGTTCTGAACGAGGAGTTTGGTAGCAAAATCAATACTCAGGCTTCTCGTTGTATGGATTGTGGTGTGCCGTTTTGTCATAACGGCTGCCCTATCGGTAACATCATCCCAGAGTTTAACGACGCGGTTTATCGCGATAGCTGGGAAGAAGCATGGAACATTCTAAGCTCGACGAATAACTTCCCTGAGTTTACTGGTCGAGTTTGCCCTGCTCCATGTGAAAGTGCTTGTGTACTTGGCATCAACCAAGACCCAATCACCATCTGTAATATCGAGAAAACCATCGTAGAAACGGCGTATCGTGAAGGATACGCCAAACCAAAAACACCTCGCTCTCGCACTGGTAAAACCGTTGCGATCATCGGTTCTGGCCCTGCTGGCCTTGCGGCTGCTGAGCAGCTAAACAGCGCTGGTCATACTGTGACAGTATTCGAGCGAGACGAGAAAGTGGGTGGTCTGCTACGTTTTGGTATCCCAGACTTCAAACTGGGTATGGACGTGATTGATCGTAAGATCAACCTGATGGCAGAAGCTGGCATCGAATTCAAAGTAAACCAACACGTTGGTGTTGATGTGAATGCTCAGCAACTACGTCAAGAGTTCGATGTGGTTCTACTGACTGGTGGCTCAACGGTTCCTCGTGATTTACCAGTTCCAGGTCGTGAGCTGAAAGGCGTTCATTTCGCTATGGAATTCCTTGGTCAAAACAACCGTCGTGCCAACAACATGGATCTTAAGGGTGAAGAACTTCACGCCGCGGGCAAACATGTTGTGGTTATCGGTGGTGGTGATACCGGTTCTGACTGTGTTGGTACCTCTAACCGTCATGGCGCAGCAAGCATCACTCAGGTTGAAATCATGCCGATTCCACCAGAGAAACGCCCTGCAAATATGCCATGGCCACAGTACCCGATGATCTTGCGTACTTCGACATCTCATGAAGAAGGCGTTGATCGTCACTGGAACATCCTGACCAAAGAGTTCGTTGGTAATGACAAGGGTGAAGTCACTGGCCTTCGTCTTGCTGATATCGTTTGGCAAGATGCGAAACCAGGCGAGCGTCCAAGCTTTAAAGAAGTAGAAGGCAGCGAGCGTGTGATTCCATGTGATATGGCATTCCTAGCGATGGGCTTCCTGCACCCAGAACCAACGGGCGTACTTGCTCAACTGGATATCGCGCTAGACGATCGCGGTAACGTAGCAACTCAAGGTTTTGCTACCAACCAAGAAGGCGTATTTGCAGCTGGTGATATGAGAACAGGACAATCTCTGGTTGTTCGTTGTATCAACGAAGGCCGCGAATGTGCCCGTGCTATCGATGATTACCTAATGGGTGGCACGAACCTAGAAGCAAAAGCAGATTCACTGATGCTTTCAGCTTAAAGGGAGTGCGCTCACTTCCTCTTTTCGAGGCATAAACCCAGCCATCAGTACTATCGATGGCTGGTTGTCAGGAAAGAAAACAGTTCCTTCCAACCTTTTTATTTTGACCAGCATTTTGTGCTGGTCTTTTTTATGCCCGCCAGAATCAAATGTTACTTTTTTGTAACAACAACTTTTCTATCTCACTGTTTTCCTTGAATTATTTTAGCTAATTAAATGGTAAATCGCATATTCACGCGATGATTCACTAATAACTTGACCTTTTTTACAATAAGCTATAGGTTGTGAAGTTGGTGAAAATAAAACACATAATTTTTGTTAAGATATTTGACAGCTTTTATTGAATATATATACATAAAACATAGAAAGTGACGCATAGTTAGTCATCATTATCAACTTGAGCAGTGTTGATATATCTGTCGGGATGACAGATAAGCAAAGGGAGAATTGCAATGGCTCTTTATGATCCAAGTCTTGAGAAAGACAACTGTGGATTTGGCTTAATCGCGCACATGGAAGGCGAGCAAAGCCACAAGCTGGTACGTACAGCAATTTCTGCACTTGATCGCATGACTCACCGTGGTGGCATCGCCGCCGATGGAAAAACCGGGGATGGTTGTGGCCTTCTTTTACAAAAGCCCGATTCCTACTTACGCCTTATCGCCGAAGAAAATGGCTTCAACCTTGGCAAGCAATACGCCGTAGGGATGATTTTCTTCAGCCAAGATCCGGTGAAAGCTCAACTCGCAAAAGACATCGTCAACAAAGAGCTCGCGCAAGAGACACTAACTGTTGCGGGCTGGCGTGAAGTACCAACCAATTCAGAAGTACTCGGCCCAATCGCTGCCGATTCACTTCCAGACATTCAGCAAGTCTTTATCTCTGCACCGGCAGGTTGGCGCGAGCGCGACATTGAACGTCGCCTCTACATCGCACGCCGACGCATCGAGAAACAAATCACCGAAGATCCTGATTTCTACATCTGTAGCTTGTCAACGCAAGTTCTGGTGTACAAAGGTTTGTGCATGCCTGCGGACTTACCGCGCTTCTATCTTGATCTTGCTGATCTACGCATGGAGTCTGCTATCTGCCTGTTCCACCAGCGTTTTTCAACCAATACTCAACCTCGTTGGCCTCTAGCTCAACCGTTCCGCTACCTCGCTCATAATGGTGAGATCAACACCATTGAAGGGAACCGCCAATGGGCGCGAGCTCGTGCTTACAAGTTTTCATCGCCACTGTTGCCAGATCTTCAAACTGCAGCACCATTTGTGAACGAGACAGGCTCTGACTCTTCCAGCTTGGATAATATGTTGGACCTCTTTTTAGCAGGCGGTATGGATATCTTCCGTGCTATGCGCATGCTTGTGCCACCAGCATGGCAAAATCACCCAGATATGGACCCAGATCTGCGAGCGTTTTATGACTTCAACTCCAAACATATGGAGCCATGGGATGGTCCGGCAGGTATCGTTCTGTCCGATGGTCGATACGCCGCATGTAACTTAGATCGTAATGGTCTGCGTCCTGCACGTTATGTGATAACTAAAGACAGGCTGATCACTCTAGCATCAGAGATCGGCATTTGGGATTACGCTCCGGATGAGGTTGCCGAAAAAGGGCGCGTTGGTCCAGGCGAACTGCTGGTTGTCGATACTCGCAAAGGCAAACTATGGCAATCAAGTGAGATCGATAACGATCTGAAATCTCGCCACCCTTATCGCGAATGGATGGAAAACAACGTTCGCAAACTCACGCCTTTTGCTCAGCTACCTGAAGATCAAGTAGGTGAACGTAGCTTTGATGAAGACTTGCTTAAGACTTATCAAAAACAATTTGCCATGAGCAATGAAGAAGTCGATCAAGTACTGCGTGTCCTTGGTGATATGGGCCAGGAGGCTGTCGGCTCTATGGGTGATGACACCCCGATGGCCGTCTTATCCTCTAAAGAGCGCTTGGTGACTGATTACTTCCGCCAAAAGTTTGCTCAGGTAACCAACCCGCCAATCGATCCATTGCGTGAAAAACACGTGATGTCACTGGCGACCAGTATTGGTCAGGAGATGAACGTCTTCTGTGAAACCGATGGCCACGCCTACCGAGTGACCTTCGATTCGCCAGTATTACTTTACTCAGACATGCAGCAATTACTCGAGCTTGGTGACGATCATTACCGTAATACCATTCTCGATATCAACTACGACCCACAGCAGAAAGATCTCAAACAAGCTATTGATGATCTGTGTGAGCAAGCAGAACAAGTCGTACGTGAAGGCACGGTTCTGGTGGTGCTTTCAGATCGCGCTTTAGTCAAAGGCAAGCTGCCAATTCCTGCAGCAATGGCGGTCGGTGCTGTTCAAACTCGCCTGATCGACGCCAACTTACGTTGTGATGCCAACATTGTTGTTGAGACAGCCACGGCGCGTGATCCACACCAATTTGCCGTCTTGCTTGGCTTTGGTGCCACTGCGGTTTACCCATACCTTGCTTATGAAGCGCTAGGTAAGCTCATTGATGATAAAGCGCTAGAAAAGGACTATCGCGATGTGATGCAAAACTACCAATACGGCATCAACAAAGGTCTGTACAAGATCATGTCAAAAATGGGTATTTCAACCATCGCCTCTTACCGCTGCTCGCAACTGTTTGAAGCAGTTGGCTTGAGCAAAGAAGTGGTCGACTTGTGCTTTAAAGGTGTAACAACTCGTATTGAAGGCGCGAACTTCGACGACTTCCAACAAGACTTGTACAACCTTTCTCGTAAAGCTTGGGCGAAACGTAAGGCCATCGAGCATGGCGGCTTACTGAAATACGTTCACGGTGGTGAATATCATGCCTACAACCCAGACGTGGTTGGCACACTGCAAACCGCTGTGAAATCAGGCGAAAGTAACGATTATCAGAGCTTTGCTAAGCAGGTGAACCAACGCCCTGTTGCTATGCTGCGTGACTTAATGTCACTGAAAAAATCCGATTCCCCGCTACCACTTGAGAAAATCGAACCAAGTACAGAACTCTTCAAACGCTTTGACTCGGCAGCAATGTCGATTGGTGCACTTAGCCCAGAAGCGCACGAAGCACTTGCAACAGCGATGAACCGTCTTGGTGGTTACTCTAACTCGGGTGAAGGTGGTGAAGATCCTCGCCGTTTCGGCACCGAGCGTAACTCGCGCATCAAGCAGATTGCTTCAGGTCGATTTGGTGTTACGCCTCACTACCTAACCAATGCAGACGTACTGCAGATCAAGGTGGCACAGGGTGCGAAGCCGGGTGAGGGTGGTCAGTTACCGGGACACAAAGTCACCGCAGAAATTGCAAAACTGCGTTATTCGGTACAGGGGGTGACTCTGATCTCCCCTCCTCCACACCATGATATTTATTCAATTGAAGACTTAGCCCAGCTGATCTTCGACCTAAAACAAGTCAATCCCAATGCGCTGGTTTCGGTGAAGTTAGTTTCTGAGCCAGGTGTCGGTACCATCGCTACAGGTGTCGCGAAAGCTTACGCAGATCTCATTACCATTTCGGGTTACGACGGTGGTACCGCAGCAAGCCCATTAACTTCAGTGAAATACGCAGGTAGCCCTTGGGAATTGGGACTGGCAGAAACACAACAAGCACTGGTTGCTAATGGTCTACGTCATAAGATTCGTCTACAGGTAGATGGTGGTCTAAAAACTGGTCTAGACGTGGTGAAAGCGGCGATTCTCGGTGCAGAAAGTTTCGGTTTTGGTACTGCGCCAATGGTGGCAATGGGTTGTAAGTTCCTACGTATTTGTCACCTCAACAACTGTGCAACTGGTGTTGCAACTCAAGACGAGACACTACGTAAAGAGTACTTCAAAGGTCTACCGGAAATGGTGATGAACTATTTCATCGGTCTGGCGGACGAAGTGCGCGGATTACTTGCTGAACTTGGTGTTGAAAAACTGACTGACTTGATTGGTCGTACCGATTTATTGGAAACCGTTGAAGGTCTGACAGCAAAACAAACCAAGCTGGATTTGTCGAATATCCTTGAGGCACCAGTCTCTCCAGAAGAGCACCCTCTTTACTGGACGCAACCAAATACACCATTTGATAAAGCAGAGCTAAACAACAAGATCATCGAAGACGCGTTGCAAGCAGTTGAGAAACGTCAATCAGCTAGCTTCTTCTACAACGTGATCAACACTGACCGTTCTGTTGGTGCCCGCCTATCAGGTGAAATCGCTCAGCGTTACGGCAACCAAGGCATGGCAGCGACGCCAATCAAACTGCACTTGGATGGTACTGCTGGTCAGTCGTTTGGCGTTTGGAACGCGGGTGGCGTAGAGCTGTACCTCACTGGTGATGCGAACGACTACGTAGGTAAAGGCATGGCCGGCGGGAAGGTGGTTATCAAACCTCACCTTGGTACAGCATTTAAGTGTAATGAAGCGACCATCATTGGTAACACCTGTTTGTACGGCGCGACCGGCGGTAAACTGTTTGCGGCAGGTAAAGCAGGTGAGCGTTTCGGCGTACGTAACTCAGGTACGATTGCCGTCATTGAAGGCGCTGGTGATAACGCTTGTGAGTACATGACTGGCGGCATTGTCGCCATTCTTGGCGCGACAGGCGTGAACTTCGGCGCTGGCATGACTGGCGGTTTTGCTTACGTATTAGATGAGAACCAAGACTTCCAAGGTCGCGTTAACAACGAATCGGTTGAAGCGATTTCTCTGTCGGATCTCTACATCCATCAAGAGCACTTACGTGGTCTGATTGCCGAACATCTTGAAGAAACCGGCTCTAGCCACGCAGAAGATATCTTGGCGAACTTTGATGAATGGATTCCAAAGTTCTACTTGGTGAAACCACAAGCGGCGGACTTACGCACGCTACTTGGTCACCAGAGTCGCAGTGCCGCAGAACTGCGCGTTCAAGCCCAGTAATCATGGAGGATGTTTGAATCATGAGTCAGAACGTTTATCAATTTATCGATGTTCAACGCGTAGATCCTGCGAAGAAGCCTATCAAAGTTCGTAAGATCGAGTTCGTTGAAATCTATGAACCATTTACCAAGCAACAAGCGACTGCGCAGGCGGATCGCTGCTTGGATTGTGGTAACCCATATTGTGAATGGAAGTGCCCTGTCCACAACTACATCCCACAGTGGCTAAAACTGGCCAATGAAGGCCGTATCCTCGAAGCCGTTGAGCTGTCGCATCAAACCAACAGCTTACCTGAAGTTTGTGGTCGAGTTTGCCCGCAAGATCGTCTGTGTGAGGGATCTTGTACCCTCAATGAGGACTTTGGCGCAGTCACCATAGGTAACGTTGAAAAATACATTACCGACAAAGCCTTCGAAATGGGCTGGAAGCCTGATATGTCCAAGGTGGAATGGACCGATAAAAAGGTTGCCATCATTGGTGCAGGCCCCGCAGGCTTGGCAGCCGCTGATATCCTTGTGCGTAATGGCGTGAAACCTGTCGTATTTGACCGCTATCCTGAAATTGGAGGCCTACTGACCTTCGGTATCCCTTCATTCAAGCTTGAAAAAGGTGTGATGGAAAACCGCCGCCGCGTCTTTACCGAGATGGGTGTTGAGTTCCGCATGAATGTCGAAGTGGGCAAAGATGTGCAAATGCAAGAGCTACTTGATGAATACGATGCTGTCTTTTTGGGTGTTGGTACTTACAAGTACATGCGTGCAGGGTTGGAAAATGAGGGTGCGCCGGGCGTTTACGATGCTCTGCCATTCTTGATTTCAAATACCTACAAAGTGATGGATTTAGAGCACGACCAACCATTTATCGACATGGCGAAACAACGCGTTGTGGTACTCGGTGGTGGTGATACCGCAATGGACTGTGTTCGTACCTCTATCCGCCAAGGCGCGTCAAACGTTGTATGTGCTTACCGTCGTGATGAAGCCAATATGCCAGGCTCTCGCCGTGAGGTAAAAAACGCCAAAGAAGAAGGCGTGAAGTTCATGTTCAACCTTCAACCTCTAGGGATTGAAGTGGATGCGTCAGGCAAAGTGTCGGGTGTCAAAGTGGTGAAAACCGCCCTTGGTGAGCCTGATGAAGCAGGTCGCCGACGTCCAGAGCCCGTCGAAGGCAGCGAGCACGTTTTACCTGCAGATGTAGTGATCATGGCGTTTGGTTTCCAGCCACACAAAATGGACTGGTTAGCTCCGTTTGATGTCGATTTGGATCAATGGGGTCGCATCAAAGCCCCTGCAAAGCAAGAGTTCCAATTCCAGACCAGCAACGAAAAGATCTTCGCGGGTGGCGATGCGGTGCGAGGTTCAGATCTGGTCGTCACTGCAATAGATGAAGGGCGAAAAGCGGCAGAAGGCATTCTCGATTACCTCGAAGTTTAATCACAGCTAACATCACAAAAAGGATCCTATTATTGGATCCTTTTTCTTTTGTATCCATATAATTAGAAGCAAAATTATAAGAGTAAATACAATGAAAAAAGCCGCTCTCCTTTCCATCACTTTGCTCGGCTTAACTGCTTGTAGCCAAGGAGTCACAACCATGACGGATCGTTCTCAATCACCTTGTGGTGACAAACCAAACTGCGTTTCCACCCAAGATACGCGTGAAGAATATAACCTAACGCCATTCACCCTTACCGAACCCGCGAGCATCGATGCTATTGAGCAGGTGGCGCTTAATCTGCCAGGTGCGAAAACAGCAGTGAAAGAAGGTAATTACCTGCGTATCGAGTGCACATCTAAAATCATGCGCTTTGTGGATGATTTGGAGCTCAAGATTGAAGACAACCAGTTAATTGTTCGCTCAGAATCTCGCGTTGGCTATTCAGATTTTGGGGTTAACCGAAAACGAGCGGATCAATTGCGTTTATTGTTAACCAATGCTGAGTTAATCAAATAACAACCACATCTCGGTGCAGAGTGGTATACTCTCGCCAACTTTAATTTTTATCGAAAGAGAGTGTTATGAAAGTTGGTATCATCGGTGCGATGGAACAAGAAGTCACCATCCTGAAAGAAGCAATGACAAACTGCGAAACAGTAAACAAAGCAGGTTGTACGTTTTTCTCAGGTCAGATTAACGACGTTGATGTGGTACTGCTTCAATCTGGCATCGGTAAAGTAGCGGCAGCGGTTGGCACAACTGTTCTTCTAGATGAATACCAACCTGACGTTGTTATTAACACTGGCTCTGCGGGCGGCTTTGACTCAAGCCTAAACCTAGGTGATGTAGTCATCTCGACTGAAGTTCGTCACCACGATGCAGACGTAACGGCGTTTGGTTACGAAATCGGTCAAATGGCAGGTCAACCAGCAGCATTCAAAGCGGATGAGAAGCTAATGGACCTTGCTGAAAAAGCATTGGCTCAAATGGAAAACACCCACGCTGTTCGCGGTCTGATCTGTACTGGTGATGCGTTTGTTTGCACTGCAGAGCGCCAAGAGTTCATTCGTAAACACTTCCCATCAGTTATCGCTGTAGAAATGGAAGCATCTGCTATCGCTCAAACTTGTCACCAATTCAACACACCGTTTGTTGTTGTGCGTGCAATCTCTGACGTAGCAGACAAAGAATCACCAATGAGCTTCGAAGAGTTCCTGCCGCTAGCAGCGAAAAGCTCTTCAGAAATGGTATTCAAAATGTTGGAACTGATTAAGTAAGTCTGTCGAATTTCATGGAAGAAACCTTTCAGCAGTTTTATGCCAACGGTGCGCTCCTTGTCATGTGGGGCGCATTGTTATTTCACCTTTTAATTCCTATTCCTCACGCAGCTCACCCAGTCACTTTGTGGCATAAGTTCGCCGAACAACTGGCGAGCAAGGTCAATACCAACCACAGCTACTCACAGAGTGTTATCTCTGGCGGACTCGCACTAGTTCTCATGCTTGTACCTTGCTTGATATTACTTCTCGCAATGAAACCTTTGGTTTGGCAAGCGCCGTTATTTGAGCTGGCACTCATGCTTATCGCTCTTGATTGGCGTAATAACGAATCACTGGCCAAACAACTCGTCACCGCAATGTCGAATGAGAACAAAGCTCAATGCCGAGCACTACTCAAACCTTACCTGAACCGTGATACAGAGAGCTTATCTCTATTAGGCATTGGTAAAGCAGGAGCTGAGACCATCATCATGGGATACGGACGTAACGTAGTGTGCGTATTGTTTTGGTATGGATTAACTGGTGGAATTGGCGCACTGATGTATCGCCTAACAGCAGAACTTGCTCGAGCATGGTCTCCGAGTCGTCACCAATACAAGCCATTTGGAAAACCAGCCATTCAATTGACCGCAGCGTTAGAAATTGTTCCTTTACGCTTATTTGCCATCTTCATTAGCATTGGTAAAAATCTGTCGAATGTTGCAACTGCTATGCTTCAACAAGCAAAATCTTGGCCGCTTCCAGGTCCGGCATGGTTGTTGTGCTCAATTGGTAACAAGCTTCAATTGTCACTTGGTGGCCCCGCTTTGTATCAAGGACAGCGAGCCGAGCGTGCAAAAATTGGTGGTCGCATTGCGCCCTCCGCTATCCACCTAGCGCAAATCCAAACATTGATAGTTTGGCGTATCTTTGCTTGGATTATTATCCAAAGCCTTATTCTCGGATTCATTTATCAAGGACTATGATGAACAAACTTTGCTTTGCCCTCCCTCTTATCTTTTCTGCCGTTTCTTTTGCCAATGAGCCTGCTCAACGTGTCATCAGCCTAGCACCACACGCAACGGAAATCGCTTATGCTGCAGGACTTGGAGACAAACTGATTGCAGCCAGTGAGATGAGTGACTACCCAGAGCAAGCCAAGGACCTAGAAAAAGTATCTAACTATCAAGGCATTAAACTCGAACGCATCATCGCCCTGCAGCCCGACTTAGTTATCGCTTGGCCTGCAGGGAATCCTGCTAAAGAACTTGAGAAGCTCACACAATTTGGTATCCCTATCTACTATTCAACAACAGGGACGCTAGAAGACATAGCCAAGAATATTGAGCAGCTCAGCCAGTACAGTGAAAAACCGAATGTAGGACAAAAGGCCGCAGCAGATTTTCGCGCGCAACTGGAAGTACTAAAAGAAAAATACAATACCGAAGATAAAGTCAGCTACTTCTATCAGTTAAGTGAAAAACCGATCATCACTGTTGCAGGCAAGAATTGGCCAAGTGAAGTTTTCACCTTCTGCGGTGGAGAGAATATCTTTGCCAAAGGCAGTGCCCCTTACCCGCAAGTCAGTATCGAGCAAGTGATTACTCGCCAACCCGAAGTCCTATTTACCTCTCGCCATGCCATGAGTGATGATGGTATGTGGGCAGAGTGGAAAAACGACATCCCTGCATTAAAAAATGACCATGTTTGGTCACTTAATTCCGATTGGATCAACCGACCAACCCCGAGAACCTTAAACGCGATCACAGAGGTGTGCGAACACTTTGAAACCGTTCGGCAAAAACGCTAACGTTTCCGTTGGAAATCCCGTACAATTTCCGTCCCATTTCTGTTCCCCCACAATTTGTTTATAAGGTACCAAGTAACATGGACTCCATGCTGCTTTATATGATCGATTTATTCGGTACTGCTGTCTTTGCGGTTTCTGGTGTTTTGCTCGCAGGCCGATTAAAGATGGATCCTTTTGGTGTGATCGTGCTCGGTAGTGTGACCGCTATTGGTGGTGGCACTATTCGTGATATGGCGCTTGGCGCAACCCCGGTATTCTGGATCACTGACACTACCTATCTTTGGGTAATATTCATTACCTGCTTGCTCACTATGATTCTGGTTCGTCGTCCTAAACGTCTACCTTGGTGGGTGCTTCCTGTCTGTGACGCGATTGGTTTGGCAGTGTTTGTTGGTATCGGTGTCGAAAAAGCCCTGGCCTACAACGCATCCGGCATGGTAGCGGTTATCATGGGTGTCATTACTGGCTGCGGTGGTGGCATTATTCGCGATGTGCTAGCTCGTGAAGTGCCAATGGTTTTAAGAAGCGAAGTCTACGCGACCGCATGTATCATCGGCGGTATTTTCCACACCACGGCATTGAGCATGGGTCATGACCACTCTTTCGCCCTACTCGCTGGCGTCGTTTCAACATTGATTATTCGCCTTGGTGCGATTCGCTGGCACTTATCACTGCCAACCTTTGCCATCAATCGATAATCTTCAGCCAATTAACTGAAAAGAGCCGTCCTAATCGATGGCTCTTTTTGTTTGCCCCAAACGCCTATCGCTTCTCGCACAAAGCTTAGTTATATTAAGGCTATTATTCCCAACATTCATGGATAGACATGTTACTGGAAGGCATCGAAACACTCTTGGTATTGAGTAAAGAAAAGACCATGAGTCGTACTGGAAGTCAGCTTTACATCAGCCAATCAGCAGTCAGCAAACGCATTGCGAACCTAGAAAAAAAACTAGGGAAAAAATTGATAGAACCAAATGGTCGCCATATAAAGCTCACTTCCGATGCTACAGCACTAATAAGCACTATAGAGCCTACGTTTAATGAGTTGCGTGGGCAGATACATGACCAACAAGAACTCGAAGATTCGTCATTGATAAGGATGGACTGTTCGGAAACGTTAGTTGCAGGTTACCTCAGCTTGATCATGGAAGAGCGCTTGGCCCAAGATCCTTACCTCAGAATTTCAACCAACCATACACCACGCATCGTCGAAAACGTAAAATCAGGCAAAGCCACTCTTGGATTCTGCGCGGGCTACTTACCTCCGCATCATGGTTTGATGAGTTTTCATCTAGCAGATGAACCTTTCTCTATCATCAGCAGACATGAGCTCACAAAGATACCAAAAGCAATTCTGACCAATGACTTAAATAACCCAGCCAACACTTATCAGCAGGCAGTGCTCTCTAAACACAATATCCAACCTTTAATGGAAATGGACTCGTACACGGCTGCTGCACAATTAGCGTTAGGTGGTATGGCACCAGCTTTAATTCCAAGGTCGATCATTAAAACACTGAATATCGCCGAGGAATACTGCTACAACTTTGAGGAACTCGCGCCCTTGATTCGTCCAATGCACATCTGCCTACGCCACAACGCCTACCGTAATGAACGAGTTAAAATAGTGATAGAAGCCATTGTTGATGTTGTTGCCAAAGAAGTTTCGCCGCCATCAGCATTGACATAGTTATAACTAAAGGTCGAATCCATTTTTGACCTTTGGTGACGACAACTTTGGCACCAAGTTGAGCACCAATAAAGCCACCTACCGCCATGGTCAGACCGATTTCCCACACAGGCAAACCAGCAAGAATAAAGAACAGTAGCGCCGCAATATTTGAGGTGAAGTTAAGAATCTTAGTACGAGCGGTCGCATCAACCAAAGAGAAGTGACCAAGTGCGACAAAGCAAAGCGCAAAGATAGAGCCAGTACCTGGACCAAAAAAGCCATCGTAAAAGCCCACGCCGCCACCAACGCACAAAGCGAACATCGCTTCAGAAAGCTTCGGCTCCCCTTCCGCTGTTTTAGAGGTAGAGGAGAGCAAAAAGTAGAGAGAAATCGCAATCAGCAATACAGGGATAAGGCTAGTTAGTATACCTGCATCGATAAACTGCACAGCTTCTGCACCAATAGCAGAGCCAATAAAGGTGCATAGAATCGCTAAGCGCATCTCTTTAAGGCTAACAATACCATTACGCACAAAATACCAACTGGCAGAAAAACTTCCGAATGAGCTTTGTAACTTGTTGGTCGCTAGCGCCTGAGTGGGACTGAGCCCCGCCGCCAATAAAGCAGGCAGAGTCAATAGGCCACCACCACCAGCCATGGCATCGATAAATCCCGCTGCCGATGCAACAAAAAACAATGCAACTAAAATCTCAAAAGTGATTTCCACTTATGCGTCCTTGTAAAAATATGTAACGAAGAGAAGGCAACGATAGCACCACCACACCAACGCGCAAAAGGAAACTCAAGACACCAACCTATTCCAGATTTTCATCATTTAACTTAAAAAACAATAAATAACAAAATAGATTATTACACAAAGACTTTTAACTCCGCCCAATAAATAACAACAATGGCTTACCCCATCAATGAATTGATGCAAAATAATTATCAATCCAGATAACTAAAATTTAAAAACCATGTATCCAGTAACTTCTCAAGATAACTCACCTAAAAAAGAAATCTATATTTTTTCAATCGAAAATTTTGACACTACACTAAAAGCATACTTAAAAAACAAAGTAGAGCTTACTCGTTGGGAGAATCTCAAAAAGGCATTCGAAAACTCTTCAAACTACTACGCATCTGCTGATGATTTAGTATTGTTGGCTAAGCTAACAAGCTACATACATGGCACAAACACCATAATTAGTATTGATTATTTAAATGGACAGCCTCATCTAACTATGCAAGGTAGTCCGGTATTAAAGTCCAGGCTATCTGGTTTCACTAAACTGAGCTCTCCACCTATAGTAACCCACATTGCAATTGGAACTAAGGACACTATAAGTTCAGTTCTTAAAGGCGGGCTAATTACCGTTGTACTCGTTAGTTCATTCAGGGTATTAGATTTATTTTTCTCCGCAAAAAACAAACATACTTTATCTAAGTTTCTTGGTGCAGTTTCAACAGATATATTGAAAGTAGGTATTTCAGCTGCTCTATCGATCCTTGCAGTAAAGGCTTCAACTGGTTTAGCTTACGCAAGCACAGCAATGACGACCGGCCCTTTAATTCTGGCTATATCTGTTGGAATACTATCAGGCTACGCATTGAATAAGATAGATGAACACTACAAGATCACTACCAATCTTCAAAAAGCAATTCACGACATGATAAAAAATAAGCCAACCCTCAATGAAGATATTAATAGTATAAAGTCAACTATTGTTAAAAACCTGAAAAATTCTGGATACCGAGGCGTATTTAAAAATGAATAATAACGAAAGAAAATTAGACAACAAAAAATACATTCTTCTATCCTCAATAATCTTCTCCATAATTGGAATCTTGATGATTAATATATCAATAGTTGAAATGATTAATTTTATCAAAAGCATAGAGAGCGAAGAAAGTAGTGTAAATTTTTCACGTTCATCCATAGCCTTAACTTCTGGATCAATGTTATTTGTATTTTTCTCCGGCTACTCTTTAGTTGCATTAATTAGAAATAAAAAATTCTCCCAAAAGACAAATGATGTAATGTTAAAAATATTTTTTACAATATCTTTCATATCTATAATATCACCATACCCTGTTAGCTACTATTTAGAGAAAATTGCACTAGAAAATGGATATGAATACTCAGAAAAATTAAGCCAGTCCTGGTTATATGATAAGAACTACGTTTATGTAAAGTGATAAAACTTAGAAATCCAATATTATTTGGATTAATTACCCTCTACATTAGATATAAATAGAATATTAACAAATGAGTAAAGGGCTATAATAATGACACATGGTAACTATGATAGAAAACAAGCATTATTCTACTTGATATTCTTACTCGTATCATCAACCTCTCTATTTATATACTCACTAAAAGGCATAACTGGCTTCTATGACAATATAACCACTAAAAGTGAAATAGCAACTTTTGAACAAGTATATGTATATATGCTTGGAGCGAGTTTCATTCTTTTTGAATGCTTGAGAATACTTGTTATCTCAATTATATCAAATAACTTTGTAACTAAGAGTCAATTCAAAAAATCAAGTAAGATTTTTTTAGCACTCTCTGTAACTACTTTTTTATCATTATACCCTGCAACTATCTTAGCTGGTGTATTTGCTAAGCCTAATAACTATACATTTAGCAAAGACGAATCGACTTACAATATTTTACTGGAAAAGAGAGCATACAAAATAAATAAGTAATTAGAGTTTATTTTATAACTACCACACTGATAGAGCTCAGCATGTGGAGTACTGATCTAATTATGAGTTACTTCGTAATGTCGGACACATACCAAATTTCAGTTTAAAAATTAAAGAGGGTCACATGACTAAAATGGTTCTCCCTATAGCTTTATATCTATGCTTGACCATTGGTCTAGCAATAAGCCTAAACATCTGGAATGAGTGGTTTTCTATCACTCAACAAATGGAACTCGATACTTATTTCATTCTCTTCGGTGCCATAACTGCAACAGTAATATGTGTTCCAAATATTCTGACGATAAGCAAAGGCTTGAGTATTGCAGCTAAAGTAAACTTGGTAACCATTGCGTTTATTCTGGTTACTTGTAGCGCTAATTTTGTTATTACAAATGGCAGTACTATTGCTTCATCTTTAGGGACGTTACTTTCAGTTATCAGTTTGATGCTATACAAAAGTCCGCTCTACCAAGCTTTCTTAGCGCACTTCAATTCTCTTCATTTTAAGAAACCTTAAAGACAAAAAAAGCCCGCTCAAATGAGCGGGCAATGAGGTTGTCATATAAGCCCTATTTTCCGGGCTTACTGATTTTTATCTATTACGCTTCTAGGCTAGCTTTCACTTTTGCGTGTAGCTCTTGAACCGAAGTTACCGTGCTCTTCGCGTCTGCAGTGTGTGCCATACAAGTTGCGAATGCAGCGTTTAGTGTTGTCGTGTAGTTCACTTTCTCAGCCAGTGCACCGCGACGAAGAACTTTAGAGTCTTCAATCGCTTGACGGCCAGCAGCAGTGTTCACGATGTAGGTGTACTCGTTGTTCTTGATACGGTCAAGAATATGAGGACGACCTTCGTGTACTTTGTTTACTAGACGTGGGTTAATACCCGCTTCGCCAAGAATCACTGCTGTACCGTGTGTTGCATCCAGCTGGTAACCAAGTTTTGTCAACTTAGACGCTAGGTCCACAACGCGCTCTTTGTCACCTGCACGAACAGACAGTAGTGCACGACCACCTTCTGGGTAAATGTTGCCACAACCCAATTCAGCTTTAGAGTACGCTTCAGCAAACGTTGCACCAACACCCATAACCTCACCAGTAGAGCGCATTTCTGGGCCTAACAGTGGGTCAACACCAGGGAACTTGTTGAATGGAAGTACAACTTCTTTCACTGAGTAGTAAGGTGGGATGATTTCTTTCGTAAAGCCTTGAGCTTCAAGCGATTGACCCGCCATTACACGCGCAGCAATCTTAGCGATTGGTGCACCCGTTGCTTTAGATACGAACGGTACTGTACGTGCTGCACGAGGGTTCACCTCGATTAGGTATACTTGGTTGTTCTTAACCGCAAACTGCGTGTTCATCAGACCACGAACACCCAACTCAAACGCTAGCTTTTCAACTTGCTCGCGCATTACGTCTTGGATTTCTTGGCTTAGCGTGTATGCAGGAAGAGAACATGCTGAGTCACCTGAGTGAACACCCGCTTGCTCGATGTGCTCCATGATACCGCCGATAACCACGCGCTCACCGTCACAGATAGCATCGATATCGACTTCAACTGCGTCGTCTAGGAAGCTATCAAGAAGAACTGGAGATTCGTTTGATACGCTAACTGCTTCGTTGAAGTAGCGACGTAGGTCTTGCTCATCGTATACGATTTCCATCGCACGACCACCAAGTACGTAAGAAGGACGTACAACCAGTGGGTAACCGATTTCACGAGATTTCTCTACCGCTTGTTCCATCGTCGTTACTGTCGCGTTTTCTGGCTGTAGAAGACCTAGGCGGTCAACAGCAACTTGGAAACGCTCACGGTCTTCTGCACGGTCGATTGCATCAGGGCTAGTACCGATGATTGGTACGCCAGCCGCTTCAAGTGCGCGAGCCAGTTTCAGTGGTGTTTGACCACCGTATTGAACGATAACGCCTTTTGGCTTCTCAACACGAGCGATTGCTAGTACGTCTTCCAGTGTTACTGGTTCGAAGTACAGACGGTCAGACGTGTCGTAGTCTGTTGAAACTGTCTCAGGGTTACAGTTAACCATGATAGTTTCGTAGCCATCTTCTCGCAGTGCTAGCGATGCGTGTACACAACAGTAGTCAAATTCGATACCTTGGCCGATACGGTTTGGACCGCCGCCTAGAATCATGATCTTGTCTTTGTCTGTTGGGTTCGCTTCACACTCGTCATCGTAAGATGAGTACATGTAAGCTGTATCAGAAGAGAACTCAGCCGCACACGTATCAACGCGTTTGTACACTGGGTGGATGTCGTACTGGTCACGTAGACGACGGATTTCGCTTTCCGCAACACCTAGAATCTTAGATAGGCGCGCATCAGCAAAACCTTTGCGCTTCAGCTTGTTTAGTTCTTCTTTGTTTAGACCAGCGAAGCCTTTTGCTTTTAGCTCTTGCTCAAGCTTCACGATGTCTTCGATTTGAACTAGGAACCAACGGTCGATTTGCGTTAGGTTGAATACGCCATCTACTGACATACCCGCACGGAATGCATCCGCGATGTACCAAATACGCTCTGCGCCTGCTTCTTTCAGCTCATGGCGGATTTTCGTCAGTGCATCTGGCGCATCTAGGTCAACCATCTCATCAAAGCCTGTCGCACCAACTTCTAGACCGCGAAGTGCTTTTTGTAGTGATTCTTGTTGGTTACGACCAATTGCCATTACCTCACCAACTGACTTCATTTGCGTCGTTAGACGGTCGTTAGCACCAGCAAATTTCTCGAAGTTAAAGCGAGGAATCTTAGTTACTACGTAGTCGATTGTTGGTTCGAATGATGCTGGCGTAGCGCCACCAGTAATATCATTCATTAGCTCGTCTAGCGTAAAGCCAACTGCCAGTTTCGCTGCAATCTTAGCGATTGGGAAACCTGTTGCTTTCGATGCTAGAGCAGAAGAGCGAGATACACGTGGGTTCATCTCGATGATAACCATACGGCCATCTTTCGGGTTGATACCAAACTGTACGTTAGAACCACCTGTTTCAACGCCAATCTCACGCAGTACTGCTAGAGATGCATTACGCATTAGCTGGTATTCTTTGTCTGTTAGTGTTTGCGCTGGTGCAACCGTGATTGAGTCACCCGTGTGGATGCCCATTGGGTCGAAGTTTTCAATCGCACATACGATGATGCAGTTGTCCGCTTTGTCACGAACCACTTCCATCTCGTACTCTTTCCAACCGATAAGCGATTCATCGATAAGAAGCTCGTTAGTTGGCGACAGGTCTAGACCGCGACGACAAATTTCCTCGAACTCTTCTTTGTTGTATGCGATACCGCCACCAGTACCACCCATAGTAAATGATGGACGGATGATACATGGGAAGCCAACCATATCGAGTACAGCGTAAGCTTCTTCCATCGTTTTTGCAGTATCTGCACGTGGACACTCAAGGCCGATAGACTTCATCGCTTTATCGAAACGAGAACGGTCTTCCGCTTTGTCGATTGCGTCAGCAGTCGCACCGATCATCTCAACGCCGAACTCTTCAAGAACACCGTGCTTCTCTAGGTCTAGTGCACAGTTCAATGCAGTTTGACCACCCATTGTTGGCAGTACTGCATCCGGCTTTTCTTTCGCGATGATGTTGCGAACCACTTCCCATTGGATTGGCTCGATGTAAGTTGCATCCGCCATGTCTGGGTCAGTCATGATGGTTGCAGGGTTAGAGTTTACTAGGATAACTCGGTAACCCTCTTCACGCAGTGCTTTACACGCTTGTGCGCCAGAGTAGTCAAACTCACATGCCTGACCGATAACAATCGGACCAGCACCAAGAATAAGAATACTTTGAATGTCAGTACGTTTTGGCATTATCTACTACTCCGAATTAAGCGCTGTGTTTTTTGATTAGTTCGATAAAGTGGTCAAATAGCGGTGCCGCGTCGTGTGGACCTGGGCTCGCTTCAGGGTGACCTTGGAAGCTAAATGCTGGCTTGTCTGTGCGGTGAATACCTTGTAGAGAGCCATCAAATAGCGATACGTGAGTAGCACGTAGATTTTCAGGTAGTGTTGCTTCGTCTGCTGCAAAACCGTGGTTCTGCGACGTAATCATCACAACATTACGCTCCAAATCTTTTACTGGGTGGTTTGCGCCGTGGTGACCAAACTTCATTTTCACTGTTTGTGCACCCGATGCTAGCGCAAGGATTTGGTGGCCTAGACAGATACCAAAGATTGGCAGGCCTTTTTCTAGGAATACTTTTGTCGCTTCAATCGCGTAAGTACATGGTTCTGGGTCGCCAGGGCCGTTTGATAGGAAAACGCCATCTGGGTTTAGAGCCAGAACTTCTTCTGCTGAAGTTTCAGCAGGAACAACCGTTAGGCGGCAGCCTCGGTCAACCAACATGCGCAGGATGTTGCGTTTTGCGCCGAAGTCGTAGGCAACAACGTGATATGGCAATTCGCTGTCGTCTTTCGCTTCTGGAAGTCCACCCTCAAGCGTCCACGAACCTTGTTTCCATTGATACGCTTCTTTTGTTGTAACCTCTTTCGCAAGATCCATACCTTTCAAGCCAGGGAATTCTTTTGCTTTCGCTAATGCCAAAGCTTCATCTAGGTTGTTACCTGCAACGATACAACCGTTTTGCGCACCTTTCTCACGTAGGATACGAGTCAGCTTACGAGTATCGATGTCTGCAATGCCGACGATATTTTGCGACTTGAGGTAATCAGAAAGGGATTGTTCATTACGGAAGTTAGAAGCGATAAGAGGAAGATCGCGAATCACAAGGCCTTGTGCGTGGATTGAAGAAGATTCTTCGTCTTCGGAATTGGTTCCGGTATTGCCAATGTGAGGATAAGTGAGAGTAACGATTTGTTGAGAATAGGAAGGATCAGTGAGAATTTCTTGGTACCCCGTCATCGAGGTATTAAAAACAACTTCACCAACGGAAATACCATCTGCTCCAATGGAAACACCGCGGAACACTGTCCCATCTTCTAGGACTAACAGTGCTAATTTACCCAAGACAACCTCCAGAATAAAAATGCATAAAAAATAAATTAAGCTGCAAATCTGCCTTCCTTTACCTTGAAAACTTACATAAACAGGTATTTTTGACAAATTGGCGGTATTCTAATGACGGACTTCAAAACTGTCAACACACATTGAAAAATAAATTATTACTTTCTAGCGAGTAAGGGCATTTAAACAGAAAAAGCCCTAAAATTGTAAGTTTTATCGTTATCCATTCCCGACAGTTGGCCTTTTTTGTAAATTTTACAAATTTGAACTTATTGCAGATCACAAAATTTTGTGAGTTTTTTGCGCAAACGTTCATCACACAAAAACAACCTCTACTTTTGAGTGATTCAAGTATTTTTCATAACAAGACACCCAAAAACACACAATAACTCAAGATGAAATCGCAGATGGCCCGACTCAATTTCTTTACATATTTTCCTCTAAATACAAAAAAGCCGGCTTACGCCGGCGAATAATTATGTATTTAAAGCTCGTTCAAGCCGAGCACATCGGTCATGGTATAGAAGCCTGAAGGCTTAGAATTAAGCCAAACTGCTGCTTTTACCGCACCATTTGCAAAGGTCATGCGATCAGTTGCTTTATGGGTAATTTCGACACGCTCACCAATATCAGCAAACATTGCGGTATGCTCACCAATGATGTCGCCCGCACGAATTGTCGCGAAACCTATTTCGTCTTTGGTGCGCTCACCAGTAATGCCTTCACGTGCGTATACCGCAACATCACTTAGCTTATTACCCATCGCGCCAGCAATCGCTTCACCCATTCCAATCGCGGTACCTGATGGTGCATCCACTTTATGGCGGTGATGCGCTTCGACGATTTCAACATCACAGTAGTCTCCCATCACTTTGGCGGCTTTCTCCAAAAGCTTGAAGACAAGGTTTACCCCAACAGAGTAGTTCGGAGCCATGACAACAGGCACTTGCTTAGCAGCTTCATCAATCAGTTCACGTTCTTCCTCACTGAAGCCCGTCGTACCAATCACAATACTCTTACCATGCTGCTTACAAAGCTCTAGATTCGCTAGCGTGCTCACTGGAGCAGTAAAGTCGATGACAACGTCAAAGTTGTCGACTTCTTTTGCTAAATCATCTGTCAGAAAGACATCAAACTTACCTTCACCACACAATTCACCGATATCAACACCAACTAGTGAAGACTCTGGACGTTCCGAGCCTGCTGTGACAGAGGCTTCTGGATTTAAGTGTGAGGCTTTTACTAGGTTGCGACCCATACGGCCAGCCGCTCCTGCGATTGCAATACGAACCATTGCGCTTTCTCTCCTTCTCTGGATAACGAGGCTTGTTCTCGTTCTCTTTCGTTTCGCGGTATCTTTTTAAACTAACAATATCCCGAGTTAACCACAAGATAGTTCGCGGTGAGTTAAGAAAACTCTTTTACTACTCGCTCAAGGATAGGTACATTCGCTTCAGGGAAGGTGTAATCAGGCAATGCTGTAATATCGACCCAACGGCCTTCTTGACCTTCACGACCATAAGGTTGGTTATTGAATTGAGTGACCGTCATGAAATCAAACTTCAGAGACTTATCTGGATAATCGTATTCCAAGCGCTCAAACAAGGCTTGCTCTGTCGCCGTAATACCAATCTCTTCCTCAAGTTCACGAATCATCGCTTGTTCAACACTTTCACCTTGCTCAACTTTGCCACCAGGAAACTCCCAAAAGCCGCCTTTGTGTTTGTCATCTGGACGTTTGGTGATGAAGATTTGCGATTTGTCTTGGTTGAAGATGATCGCCGCAACAATATGAATTCTTTTCATTAGATTAGTTCCTACAAAAAGAGCCGCCTAAGCGACTCTTTATTTATGTTTTCAGACTGTATTAGTCGATTTTACCGTGGCACTGTTTGTACTTTTTGCCGCTGCCACATGGACAAGGCTCATTACGGCCCACTTTACGTTCGTCACGAACCATTGGTTGATGAGAACCTTCTTCCGACTCTTCACCTTCAGACAGTGGGTTTTGTGCTGCCGCGTGCTGAGCTTGTGCACGACGAGCCGCTTCTTCAGCTTGCGCACGACGTTGCTCTTCCATACGCTCAACCTCTTCTTGCTGTTGAACGCGAACACGGGATAGAACAGTAATCACATCTGTTTTCAGCGCTTCTAGTAGACCTTCAAACAGTTCAAACGACTCACGTTTGTACTCTTGTTTCGGGTTCTTTTGCGCGTAACCACGTAGGTGGATACCTTGACGTAGGTGATCCATCGCCGCTAGGTGTTCTTTCCATAGCGTATCTAGCGTTTGTAGCATTACCGACTTCTCGAAGTTACGTAGCACTTGTGCGCCAACCACTTCTTCTTTCTGTTTGTAAACTTCTACTGCTAGGCTAATGATCTTCTCACGCAGTGCTTCTTCGTATAGCTTGTCATCTTGCTCAAGCCATTCTTTGATCGGCGCATCCAGATCGAAGTCTGCTTTCAAGCGTTCTTGTAGACCTTCTACGTCCCACATATCTTCTAGAGATTGTGGTGGAATGTATTCGTCGATGATCGCAGTGATAACATCTTCACGGTTTTGCTCGATCATGTCGCTAATGTCGTCAACGCTCATTAGCTCATCACGCAATTCGTAAACCACTTTACGTTGATCGTTCGCCACGTCATCGTATTCAAGAAGTTGTTTACGGATATCGAAGTTACGACCTTCCACTTTACGCTGTGCTTTTTCGATTGAACGAGACAGCATCTTAGATTCGATCGCTTCACCTTCTTCCATACCACTTTGGATAAGGCTAGCCATACGATCTGAAGTGAAGATACGCAGCAGTGAATCTTCCATCGATAGGTAGAAACGAGATGAACCCGCGTCACCTTGACGACCAGAACGACCACGTAACTGGTTGTCGATACGACGAGATTCGTGACGCTCAGTACCGATGATGTGTAGACCACCTGACTCTAGTACTTGATCGTGAACCTGTTTCCACTCAGCTTTGATAGCATCGATCTGTTCTTTGGTTGGATCTTGCAGTGCTTCCACTTTCGCTTGCCAGCTACCACCCAACACGATATCGGTACCACGACCTGCCATGTTAGTCGCGATAGTTACTGCACCAGGCGTACCTGCTTCTGCAACAATCTCAGCTTCACGTTCGTGGAATTTCGCGTTCAGTACGTTGTGCTTGATCTTAGCTTTCTTAAGTGCATTAGATAGCAGCTCTGATTTCTCGATAGAAACCGTACCCACTAGAGACGGTTGACCTTTCTCTACACGCTCTTTGATGTCTTCGATAATTGCAGCAAATTTTTCGGCTTCAGTGCGGTAAACCACATCTGGCATATCGTCACGGATCATAGGTTTGTTAGTTGGGATAACAACCGTTTCTAGACCGTAAATCGATTGGAATTCGAATGCTTCAGTATCTGCTGTACCTGTCATACCTGACAGTTTTTCGTATAGACGGAAGTAGTTCTGGAAGGTAATCGATGCCAACGTTTGGTTTTCGTTTTGGATCTTAACGCCTTCTTTCGCTTCAACCGCTTGGTGAAGACCTTCAGACCAACGTCGACCAGGCATTGTACGACCAGTATGTTCATCAACGATCACGACTTCACCGTCATCATTTACGATGTAGTCTACGTTACGTTCAAACAATACGTGTGCACGAAGTGCTGCATTAACATGATGCAGTAGGCTGATGTTAGCTGGAGAGTAAAGCGTATCACCCTCTGCCATCAGACCGTTTTTCACCATCAATTCTTCAACGAATTCTTGGCCCGTTTCTGTTAGGTGAACCTGTTTAGATTTCTCATCTACTGTGTAGTGACCGTCACCGCGGTATTCTTCAGAATCTTCTTTATCTTGCTTTTGAAGCTGTGGAATAAGCAGGTTGATACGAGTGTATAGATCAGAGCTGTCTTCTGCTGGACCAGAGATAATCAAAGGTGTACGAGCTTCATCGATAAGGATTGAGTCCACTTCATCGACAACGGCAAAGAAGCGTGCGCGTTGAACACGATCTTCGTTGCGGAAAGCCATGTTGTCGCGTAGGTAATCAAAACCAAACTCGTTATTTGTGCCGTACAAGATGTCGGCTTGGTAAGCTTCTTTCTTAGCTTGAGGTGGCATGTTTGGCACGTTCACGCCAACAGTCATACCTAGGAATTCAAATAGTGGACGGTTAGTCTCAGCATCACGTGTCGCTAGGTAGTCGTTCACTGTGACTACGTGTACACCTTTACCTGGAAGTGCGTTTAGGTAAGCAGGAAGGGTTGCAGTTAAAGTTTTACCTTCACCAGTGCGCATTTCCGCAATTTGGCCGCCGTTCAGTACCATACCACCGATAAGCTGAACGTCGAAGTGACGCATACCGTAAACACGCTTAGATGCTTCACGAACCGTAGCAAATGCTTCTGGAAGCAGCTTATCAAGCGTTTCACCTTGTTCTAGGCGTTCACGGAACTCAACAGTTTTCGCTTTTAGTTCTTCATCTGATAGTGCTTCGAACGTTGGTTCGTAGTTATTTATTTCTTTTACAATTTTTCTAAGGCGGCGCAGTGTTCGGTCGTTGCGACTGCCAATTACTTTTGTCAGTAGCTTAGTTATCATTTTATGTAAATCTCTCGTTTATCAGACCGTTCCCGATCTACTTGAATGCCTTCAGTCTCTACCAGTTTGGAACTAAGAATACTGAGATAAATCATTTATCAAAGATATTGAGTTCAAACGTCCAATTTTCAAGGCTTAAATTTGAAACAATGTGGCATAGTGTAAGGATTTTTCTTCAATCCAACCATAAATAGCCCAATTTGTTTGAAGCACTTGGAAGTTTTTATCCAAAGTGATGATGGATTAGCCAATATTCTCATGCAAAATCCCCAAAGCTTTGTGTCTCAAGCAATCAGAAATATCCATCAGAGATATGCAACTATAAATTAAAGGCCATAATGTAAACTATACCTGAGCAGAAAGCTGCTCTAGAATAGCTTTATCTCAACAAAATTAGTTTTTATCTATGCGCGACCATCGTCCTACCTCTACTGAAGAGCTCATCGCTGAATCTCGGCTTAGTCAGCTTCAAGAACACGCTGGCGAGATCTTACTGCTGAACAAAGCATTACAAGAGATTTTACCAAAAGGAACGGCCGATCATTGCCGTGTGGCAAACGTGCGAAATGGACATCTATTGATCGACGTGGCTAGCGCTGCGATCAAAATGAAGATCGATTATGATCGTCTGATGATCTTGAATAAACTAAGAAGCCAAGGGCATGCAAAGCTGATGAGTGTAGAAGTGAGGATTAACCCATCTCTCTACCGCAATCGTTACGAACAAGAACAAAAGCCCAAACGACCACCGTTAACTGAAGCTGCAGCAAACTCGCTATTAATCATTGCTGATATGGCTCCGCCAAAGATCCAAGAACGTTTAAAACGTCTTGCTGATATGGCAGAAAAGAAAAGCAAAGAATCCTAATCTGCAAATAGTAAAAAGCCAGGCATTGCCTGGCTTTTTTAATTTATTGCGTGTTTAGGTATTACGCTAGAACCATATTTGGTTCTGCAAAAGCAACCGGTGAACCCGCTTCTTCTTCGAATGTTGTCCATTCCCATGCTTCTTGATCAGCAAGGACTGCACGTAGAAGTTGATTGTTCAGGCCATGACCTGACTTGTACGCTCGGAATTCACCGATAATTGCGTGACCACACATGTAAAGATCACCAATTGCGTCCAACACTTTATGAGTAACAAACTCATTTTCAAAGCGAAGACCTTCTTCATTAAGAATACGGTAGTCATCCAGTACAATTGCGTTATCAAAGCTACCACCAAGAACCAAGTTCTGAGATTGTAGGTATTCGATATCTCGCATAAAACCAAACGTACGTGCACGAGAAATCTCGCGAACAAAACCTTGAGATGAAAAATCAAACAAAAGACGTTGCTCGTCTGATTCGATCGCAGGGTGATTAAAGTCGATTTCGAAGTCCATACGGAAGCCGTTAAACGGAACAAACTCTGCCCATTTATCACCGTCTTCAAAACGGACTGGCTTCTTAATACGGATAAAGCGCTTAGGTACATTTTGTGTTTCAACACCCGCTTGCTGAAGCAGGTAAACAAAAGGGCTTGCGCTACCATCCATAATTGGGATTTCAGGTGCATCAACTTCAACAACAATGTTGTCGATACCCATACCAGCAAGTGCCGCATTCAAATGCTCAACAGTTGAGATACGTACACCTTCATCATTCACCAATGCTGTACAAAGCATTGTATCGCGAACTGATTCTGGGTCTGCTGGGAAATCTACAGGAGGATTTACGTCTGTACGACGGTAAATAATGCCTGTATTTGCAGCAGCAGGGCGCAGAGTAAGCGTAACTTTACGACCAGAGTGGAGGCCCACACCAGTTGTTTTCACTATTTCTTTCAGAGTACGTTGTCTGATCATCTGCTTGCCTCTTAAAAAGTGCTACAAAACACGGCCGATTGTAACGTCGACCGTGAATGCTACCATAATTTTGAGCTGTGTCAAATTTACGGGTTAATAATTAATCAGCCTGACGACGCAAAAATGCCGGAATATCTAAATAACCGCTTTCTTTCTCTTGCTTAGGTGCTGCGTTTTGACCACCAGCTGCAGGAGAAGATGAAACTGTGTTTGTCGGCTGAGGAGTTACTTGTGGCTTCTCTTGTACAGGATTTGTCTGCAAAGTTTGTGCCGGTTTCTCTTCAGCTTGTGGCGCTACGCTTTGAGCTTGTGGTTGTGGCGCTTGTGGCGCAGGTGCCACTTTCGCTTTACCACCAGCAACTAGCGTGATATCTGGTTTTTTCTCATTACCAATACCAGTAGCAACAACAGTCACGCGGATTTCATCTGTCATATCTGGATCGAGTGAAGTACCAATAACCACAGTTGCATTATCAGAAGCAAAAGCTTTCACTGTGTTACCCACTGTCTCAAACTCGTCAAGACGCATATCCAGACCAGCGGTGATGTTAACAAGAACGCCACGCGCACCTGCTAGATCGATATCTTCTAGAAGTGGGCTAGAAATTGCCATTTCAGCAGCTTCTTCTGCACGGTCTTCACCTTTTGCAATACCACTACCCATCATGGCATGTCCCATCTCAGACATCACAGTACGTACGTCCGCAAAGTCGACGTTGATCATGCCAGGGCGAGTAATTAGCTCAGCAATACCTTGAACCGCATTCTTAAGAACATCGTTCGCACTTGCGAAAGCTTCTAGTAGCGTTACACCACGGCCCAGTACTTTAAGTAGCTTTTCGTTTGGAATTGTGATCAAAGAGTCAACGTGCTTAGATAGCTCATCGATACCTTGCTCAGCAAACGCCAAACGCTTTTTGCCTTCAAAGCTGAACGGTTTTGTTACTACCGCAACAGTAAGAATGCCAAGCTCTTTAGCCACTTCAGCAATAACAGGTGCTGCACCAGTACCTGTACCACCACCCATACCAGCTGCGATAAATACCATATCGGCACCAGTGATGGACTCTTTAATTCTTTCTCTATCTTCGAGAGCTGCGTCACGGCCAACTTGTGGATTCGCACCAGCACCCAGACCTTTAGTGATATCACCACCAATCTGGATCACATTGCCAACGCTTGTCTTACGAAGTGCTTGCGCATCAGTATTAACGCTGATGAACTCCACACCTTCGATGGATTCACGCACCATGTGTTCAACAGCGTTACCACCGCCGCCACCAACCCCAACGACCTTGATTACTGCATCGTCAGACATTTCCATCATCGGTTCAAACATGTGTTGTCTCCGTTTATCCTGCAACTCAGGTTAAAACTCTTTTTGTATCCAATTACGCAATTTACCGAAGAAGCCAGTAACAGATGAACGTTTCGGTTCATTATACTCGCCATCATCACTGGACTGCATGTCTCTTGCGTAATGAAGTAATCCAACTGCCGTAGAATGATACGGCTCTTTTACATAGTCAGTTAAACCACTAACTTCAAGTGGTTTACCAACCCTAACTTGGTTGCGGAATACGCGTTCCGCACACTCTACCACTCCGTCAATTTGCGCAGCACCACCAGTTAAAACTACACCTGCAGCTAAATGATGTTTAATGCCCTCTTCGCGCAATTTTGCTTGTACAGAGTCGATAGTTTGGTTAACCAATCCCATAAGCTCAGAGTAACGAGGTTCGATCACTTCCGATAGTGTCTGACGCTGCAGACTACGCGAAGGTCGACCACCTACACTTGGGACATTAACCGTGTCATCCTTACTGACCAGTTCACTTAGGGCACAACCATATTTCACTTTTATCTCTTCAGCATCGCTTACAGGCGTACCAAAAGCAAAAGCAATATCGCTTGTTACAGCGTTTCCTGCGTAAGAAAACACTTCTGTGTGACGTAGCGCACCACCAGTCCAGATAGATACATCCATCGTGCCAGCGCCAATATCAACCACACAAACCCCGAGCTCTCTTTCATCCTCGGTGATCACTGCGTTACTCGCAGCAAGCCCAGAAAATACCAGTTGCTCTACTTTAAGACCGCAACGCTCTACAGCCTTAATAATATTGCGTGCCATATCATTATGGCATGAGATCAAATGGACACTTACTTCCATTCTCACTCCAGATAAACCAAGCGGATTTTTAATACCCTCTTGGTAGTCGATGGTGAACTCTTGTGGAATCACATGAAGGATTCGCTGTTCATCACCGATTTTAATCGATTTTGCAGTATGGATAGCACGATCCATATCTTCTTGGGATACTTCCTCATCGGAAATAGTTCCCATGCCCTTCTCAATACGGCTCGCAATATGCTTACCTGATAATGAGATAAACACTCGGCTAATTTGGCATTCTGCCATTAGTTCGGCTTGATCAATGGCTCTTTGGACCGATTTTACTACCGATTCCAAATCGTTCACGCCACCTTTATCCATGCCACGTGACGGGCTGCTACCTGCACCAATAATATTTATTTGGCCATCAGGTAAAATTTCACCCACTAGAGCTGACACGGTTGCAGTGCCTATATCAAGACCAACAATAATGTTGTCATCAGCGGCCTTAGTCATCTGTACTCTCTTGTTCTAACTCTTGTTCAGGAAACCAACCGACTGCGGCTCCTGTATCGTACCTTAAGTCGATATAACTAATTCTTTGGGTGTCACTGCCAAGCTGATGATACAACTCAAAAAAACGCTGTATACGCTCGTCAAGAGACTCTTTACCTAATTCTAAACGTATGCCGTTATCAAGGATAATTTGCCAAGCACGACGTTCATTCAGCACAAGTGAAGATATCGCGAGACCCAGTTTTGCAAATTGAGGCTGTAATGTTCGGTAGGTCTCTAAGACTTCCGGCCCACTTGCTGCTGGTCCATATAACTTAACTTTTTCTTCTTTTAACAGACCTACATCACCATCAAAAACGATCCCACTATTATCTAATAGTTCGTTGCCATTCCAAATGGCTTCTGGGTGATATTCGGTTAAGAATACTTTTACTTTATCTGGCCATTGCTTACGAATTGCGGCATGAGCAACCCAAGGCAAAGCTTCAACACTCTGCTGTAATACATCAATGTCCTGAGACATAAATGTACCGATATGATCGATTCGCCCGAACGCACTTTGTACGTCCTCAGCCGTGACATACTCCAAGTTACCTTGCAGTATTATTTTGGAAAGAGGTAACCTTTGGTCATCCCACATCCAACTGATCGCCGAATACAACACAGAACTAATCAAAGTCACGACGAAAACGAAAAACAGAGCACCTATTAGTTTTTCTTGACGACCACGGAATAGTTCCTTTTGTGGTTGTTCTTCATTCAGTGCCATATTTAACAATGGTATTGTTTCCTGACTGTTGTCCCGTGTTTTACCTTATATCTCACAAGGCGGTAAAAACATTGACGTTAACCTTGGGATTATACTGAGCTCTTGTAAACTATCAAACATTGATAGTGACAAATCACAACTATCTTGACACAAAATCGAGATCTGCGTCTTTTTCCACACTATGTGTAAATGAATTCACTTATCCCTGCTGCATCTTTTTGATGTTTAACTCTAGTGCAGCGAGCTGTTTAGCTACTTTACCCACATCCCCGGCACCTTGAGTTAAAACTAAGTCACCTTCTTGAATGACATTAGCAAGCACTGATGGTAGTTGGCTAGTTTCAGGCACAAAAATGGGATCAACCTTGCCACGGCTACGAATAGTGCGGCATAAAGCACGACCATCCGCGCCTGCGATCGGCTTTTCACCTGCGGCATACACGTCAAGCATGATAAGAACATCAACTTGCTCTAACACATTTACAAAGTCATCATATAAGTCACGAGTACGACTGTAGCGGTGTGGTTGGAAAATCATAACAAGACGCTTATCTTGCCAGCCACTGCGGGCCGCATTGATGGTAACACCGACTTCTGTCGGGTGGTGACCGTAGTCATCAACAAGCATTGCATGGCCATTGCCTGTATCGAACTCACCTAAATGATCAAAACGACGTCCAGTACCCTGTGTCCCCGCCATTGCTTTAAGGATTGCTTCATCGCTGATGTCATCTTCCGTAGCAACCGCAATCGCTGCTGACGCATTAAGTGCGTTGTGGCGACCAGGGATATTAAGTGTAATATCAAGGTTTGCTCGACCTTCACGAACGACAGTGAACTTACCTTGTTGACCTTCTTGGTGGTAGTTCTCGATACGCACATCAGCATCTTCAGAGAAACCGTAAGTGATCACTTGGCGGCTAATACGTGGAATCAGCTCACGAATCACAGGATCGTCGATACACACAATCGCTTGACCGTAAAACGGTAGGTTGTGTAAGAAATCGATGAAAGTTTGCTTCAGGGTTTCGAAGTCACCACCGTACGTATCCATATGGTCCGCTTCGATGTTCGTTACGATGCTCACCATAGGTTGTAGATGTAAGAATGACGCATCACTTTCGTCTGCTTCAGCAATCAAAATTCGGCTAGAACCTAGACGTGCATTCGTACCTGCGCTCTTAACCAGACCACCATTAACAAACGTTGGATCTAGACCTGCTTCAGAATAGATTTGTGTAACAAGCGCAGTAGTCGTCGTTTTGCCGTGCGTGCCCGCAACCGCAATGCCGTGGCGGAAACGCATCAACTCAGCCAGCATCTCAGCACGGCGTACGATAGGAATACGCAATTCGCGCGCTGCCATTACTTCTGGGTTTTCTTCGTTAATCGCGGTAGAAACGACTACTACACTGGCTTTTTCAACATTACTTGCTTGATGACCGATAAATACCGTCGCACCTTTTGATACTAAACGCTCAGTCACAGGGTTTTCTGATAGATCCGAGCCCGTGATCTGGTAGCCTTCGTTCAACAGCACTTCTGCAATGCCGCTCATGCCCGCACCACCAATACCGATGAAGTGGATGGATTTCACGCGGCGCATCTCTGGCACCATTGCGCGAATCTGAGCTAAGTCTTGTGTATGTTGGATTGTCATCAATTCTATTCTCAATAATTCGTTAACGCTTTTCGGTCAAAGCGACAATGGCTTGCGCGACTGTTTTGTCCGCCTCTAACTTTGCTGCACTACGTGCTTGCTCGGCCATTGTAAGTAAAGCTTTTCGATCCAATAGTTGGATCTGCTGAGTCAAAGACTCAACGGTTAAATCTGGTTGTTCGATCATCTTAGCTGCACCGCAGTCCACGAGATGGTCTGCGTTCAGAGCTTGCTGGCGGTCTTTATGCATGAACGGTATAAAAATAGCGCCCACGCCCGCCGCAGACACTTCTGATACCGTCAAAGCACCTGAGCGACAAACTAAAAGGTCTGCCCATGCATACGCCTGCGCAACATCATCAATAAATTCGGTTACTTCTGCGTTCGCTACGCCATTCGCTTGGTAAGCAGCATTCACTTCATCAGCAGCGCCTTTACCCGCTTGGTGACGAATACAGTAATTTTCGCCCAACTTCACCATAACTTCTGGCAGAGTTTGGTTAAGAATGCGTGCACCTTGGCTCCCCCCCATCACAAGAATGCGAATTGGACCTTGGCGCTCTTGCATGCGTACTGCAGGTTCCTCCAGTTGAGTCACGTCCTCGCGAACGGGGTTACCAACCACCTCTGCATTTGGAAAAGCACCAGGGAAAGCTTGGAATACTTTTTTCGCTATTTTTGATAGCCATTGGTTAGTAAGACCAGCGACTGCATTTTGTTCATGCAGAACAACTGGAATACCACTCATCCAAGCAGCAATACCGCCAGGGCCGCTAACGTAACCACCCATGCCAAGCACTGCATCTGGCTGCCAGCGCTTCATATGAGCGCGAGCCTGCATGATGGCATTGATGATCTGAAATGGTGCCGCAAGAAGGCGCTTAATGCCTTGACCTCGTAGACCTTTTACTTTGATAAAGTCGATTTCAATGCCATGTTTTGGCACTAAATCGGCTTCCATTCTATCCGCTGTGCCTAGCCAGCGAATGTCCCAACCTTGTGCTTGTAACTGCTTTGCTACTGCAAGACCTGGGAATACGTGACCGCCAGTACCACCAGCCATCACCATCAAACGTTTATTTTTCTTCATCGATTTGTTTTTCTAGTTCTTTCTGGCCGCGCTTTAAGCGGCATTCATGATCGATACGCAGCAATATAGACACTGCTACAGACATAATAATTAAACTTGATCCACCGTAACTGATCAGCGGTAGAGTTAGACCTTTAGTTGGAACAATACCCGCAGCAGCGCCAACGTTAACTAGCGTCTGGAACGCAAACCAAATACCGATACCAAACGCAAGGTAACCACCAAACATTTCGCCTTCTTCGAAAGCACGCTTGCCAATGTAAATGGCTTTTAGTACTAAACTGAAAATTAGCATGAGTACCAAGACAACCCCAACAAAGCCTAGCTCTTCTGCTAACACTGCAAAAACAAAGTCGGTATGAGCTTCAGGCAGATATTCGAGTTTTTGAATTGAGTTACCTAAGCCTTGCCCGAACCATTCTCCACGGCCAAATGCCATTAAAGATTGGGTAAGCTGATAGCCGCTACCAAATGGGTCTTCCCATGGGTCTAAGAAAGAAGTTACACGCCTCATTCGGTAGGGTTCGATAAGAATCAACCCAACAACCGCCCCAATACCTGCAATCATCAGTGCTAAGAATTGAGTCAGTTTCGCCCCAGCGATAAATAGCATACCAAATAGGGTCACCAACATTACGACTACGGTGCCTAAATCAGGCTGACCGAGCAATAATACTGCCAAGAATGCAAACACCATGATTGGCTTCATAAATCCACCAAAAAAGGTTTGCCTTACTTCTTCTTGCTTACGTACTAGGTAGCCAGACATAAAGATAAACAGCGATAACTTAGCGACTTCCGCGGGCTGTAAGTTGAATAGACCTAACGGGATCCATCGCGATGCACCATTGACCGATTTACCCGCTAGCAAAACAATAATGAGTAACGCAAATGAAATTCCTAGTAGGTAGTGACTTCGCTTAAACCACTGCTCTAACGGTATCTGAAGAATCACACATGATGCCCCCAGCGCAAGTACCAAGAAAGTGGCATGTCTAAACATGAAGTGGAAAGGCTGGTCAGTCAGACGTGAGCTGATTGGAAAGGATGCTGAGGTCACCATAACCAAGCCCGTTAACATCAAACCCAGCGCAATCCAAACAAGTTGGCGATCGAAGAGCGCCTCTGGTGCCGGATGCTTAAGCCAAGTGCCAATGCTGCGTTTAACGTTACCTAAACCCACGAAGTGTGTAACCTTTAATTATGCATATTTCTTAGCAAGAGCTGCAAATGCATCACCCCTTGCCATAAAGTTATCGAATTGATCAAAGCTAGCACATGCCGGAGACAGCATCACCATATCCCCCGTTTTTAACTGCGAAGATATTTGCTGAATCACATCTTCCATTGTATCAAAGCGAGTTGCAGATTCATGTAATGGCATAAACTCATCGCCATCTGCACCAAAACAGCACAGTTGCAAGTTAAGTGTCGCGAAGATCGGTTTTAATGGGGTGAAATCCGCGCCTTTACCAACACCACCTACCAACAAATACAATTTACCTGGCGATTCTAAACCGGAAAGCGCAGCCATAGTGCTTGCTATATTCGTTGCTTTAGAGTCATTCACCCATTTTACACCCCGATTATCCGCAACCACTTGGCATCGATGTGTCAAACCCGTGTAAGTTTTCAGTGCATTCAAAGCTTTGCGATAATCCACGTCAGCAGCTTTCAGCAGCGCAAGTACAACCAATGCATTAGCCAAGTTATGCTTCCCAACAAGCATCAGCTCATCGCTGGCAATAACACGCTGATCGTGATCAAGTAGCCAAGTTCGTTGACCATCAAACTCAAGACCGTAAGCTTGCGCATCACTGCCAAATGTCACCATTGGCACATCAGTTTCAGGGAAGGTTTCTGGGTCATCTCGGTTCACAACCGCTAATTCCGCGCTATCGAAAATACGCAGCTTAGCTTGTCGATAGTCCGCCATACCTTCGTAGCGATCCATATGATCTTCAGAAAGGTTCAGAAACGCAGCCGCTTTAAGCTTCAAATTTGAGGTAGTTTCTAGTTGGAAGCTCGACAATTCAAGCACATACAAATCCGCGTCTTGCTCTAGCAAATCGAGAGCAGGAACACCGATATTGCCACCAACACCCACTGTTAAGCCTGCAGCCTTCGCCATTACACCCGTTAAATCAGTAACGGTGCTTTTACCGTTCGAACCAGTAATCGCAATGACAGGCTTATCGACTGCCCAAGCGAAAAGTTCGATATCACCAACGACTGGCGTTCCTTTGGCAAGAACCGCTTGTATCTCTGGTGTCGCTAAGGCAATACCCGGGTTAGTCACCACTAAGTCGGCCTCTGCAAGCCACTCAGTATTCCAACCACCACTGTGCAGTTCAACTTGTTCTGGTAAGCGCTCAGCTCCCGGAGGAGTCGCACGTGTATCGATGACTTTAACCGTCAGTTGCGGCTGTGTTTTTGTTAGGTGTTTAACGACAGAGAGCCCGGTAATACCGAGCCCTACAACGACGACCTTATGTATGTTTTGCCAACGTTCCATATTTGATCACGCAATTTGTCTTGTTCTTGGAAAGTGCGATCAACGCACTTTCAGTGTCGCTAGACCAATCAGAACAAGAACCATAGAAATAATCCAGAAGCGCACGATTACGCGAGGCTCTGGCCAACCTTTCAATTCGTAGTGGTGGTGAATCGGTGCCATGCGGAAAATACGCTGGCCACGAAGTTTGTAAGAACCTACCTGTAGAATTACCGATAACGTCTCCATTACAAATACACCGCCCATGATCACTAAGACCAACTCTTGACGAACCAATACTGCAATGGTGCCAAGTGCGCCACCAAGAGCAAGTGAGCCAACATCACCCATGAACACTTGTGCTGGGTAAGTGTTAAACCACAAGAAACCAAGACCTGCACCTACCATTGCCGTACATACCACAACCAACTCAGACGCGTGTGGTAAGTATGGTATATGTAAGTACTCAGAAAAATTCACGTTGCCTGTCGCCCAAGCAATCACGGCAAAGCCTGCCGATACCAAAACCGTTGGCATAATAGCTAGACCGTCTAGGCCGTCGGTTAAGTTAACCGCATTGCTGGTCCCCACAATAACGAAGTAGGTCAGAACAATGTACATCAAACCAAGCTGCGGCATGATATCTTTGAAGAATGGCACCACCAGCTGAGTTGCAGCGGTATCTTTGCCATACGCATACAATGCGAACGCCACAACAAATGCAATCAATGATTGCCAGAAGTATTTCCAACGCGCAATCAGACCATCGGTATTCTTACGCACGACTTTACGATAGTCATCGACAAAGCCGACCGCTCCATAACCTAACAGTACCGTCAGTACAGCCCAAACGTATGGGTTTGATAAATCAGCCCATAAAAGAATAGTGATCGAAATAGCAGCTAAAATCATGATACCGCCCATTGTAGGGGTACCACGCTTGCTAAAGTGAGATTCTGGGCCTTCGTTACGTACAACCTGACCAATTTGCAACAACTGCAGTCGCTTGATCATGATTGGTCCCATCCAAAGAGATAGACCAAGTGCGGTTAGTACACTCAAAATCGCTCGGAAAGAGAGGTATTCGAACAATCGAAAGAAAGAAAAGTATGGCTGTAGCAGCTCGGCAAGCCAAATAATCATTAAAAATACTCCTTCAAAGCAGCCGCTATTTTAAACATACCTGCACTGTTTGCACCTTTAACCAGAACGGTATGGTTATCAGAACTCGTGGAGGTAAGCTGCTGCTTGATGTAGTCAATCATCGCTTCATGTGTTTCAAAATGGAGACCAGAACAAAGGTCACTGATAACCTTGGCATCAAAGCCATACGTCAACACATGTTCAAAATTTAGTGGGGCAGCATGTTCTCCGACTTGACGGTGAAGTGCAAGACTTTCGTCTCCCAATTCCGCCATATTGCCCAAAATCAACCAACGTTCGCCTTGAAAAGTACCGAGAAGGTCAACGGCAGCTTTCATTGCCGGCACACTTGCGTTGTAACTATCATCGATCAATTTAACGTTTGCATTAAGCTGCTCAACTTCAACTCGACCTTTTACTTTGCTTAAGTTCTTCAAACCAGCTTGAATTTCTTCTACCGTCGCTCCCATATTGAAAGCAATGATGGATGCAGCAATTGCATTTGCAACGTTGTGCTGACCGATAATTCCCAGTTCAATAGAAAAGCTTTGCTTACGAGGTTGATCATGGAGAACAAAGCTCGCCTCTCCTGAGGTATTTAAAACGATCTTAGACGCATAATAGTCAGCATTTGAATGATTTTGTGAAAATGTAATGACATGTTTATCAGACAATACCTCTTTCCACACCTCCTCACCCTGACTATCCAAATTTACGATCGCGACACCCTTGGGTGGCAAGCCCTGATAAATCTCACCTTTTGCTTGCTTAACACCATCGATTGAGCCAAAACCCTCAAGGTGAGCCGCAGCCACATTGTTGACCAGCGCAATGTCAGGCTTAACAAGTTGAGTCGTATAAGCAATTTCACCAATATGGTTCGCACCTAGCTCAATCACAGCGTAGTCATCTGACAACTGAGAACGAAGTAGTGTCAGTGGCACACCAATATCATTGTTAAAATTGCCGGCGGTAAACAACACCTGTCCCTTTGATTGCAGAATACTAGCAACCATCTCTTTCACCGTTGTTTTGCCACAACTGCCCGTGATAGCAACCGTTGGCGTTTCACACTGCTTGTGAACCCAAGCAGCCACTTTACCTAATGCAACCTTACTATCTTCAACAACGACTTGTGGCGCATTCACATTAACGTGCTTTTGCACTAATAATGCGCCTGCTCCTGACTCTACCGCCTGTTTACAGAAGTCGTGCGCATCAAAGCGCTCACCAACCAATGCAACAAACAGCGCACCTTGTTCAATAGCACGAGTATCAGTCGACACTGATTCAATAGACAGGTCATTACCAACCAGCGTACCGCCAGTGATGTCAGCTATTTGAGAAAGCGTTACCGTGATCATGATGAAAGCCCCAATAGTGTCATGGCTGACTCTCGGTCAGAGTAATGAATAGTTCCAGAGTTTAAAACTTGGTAGTCCTCGTGACCTTTACCAGCCAGAAGGATAATGTCTTGAGAAGAGGCATGTTCAAGAGCATAGGACAGCGCCTTAAAGCGGTCGTGTTGAATAATGGCCTCCGCTGGTTTCGTTAGACCAGTCAACATGTCTCTCATTATCTGTACCGGGTCTTCGCTACGAGGGTTGTCATCGGTAAGCACAACTTTGTCACCCAAACGTTCGGCGATTTCCGCCATCATTGGTCGTTTACCCGCGTCACGATCGCCACCACAACCGAAAATAGCCCAAAGCTCACCTTGGCAGTGCACGCGTAAAGCTTGCAACGCTTTCTCTAGTGCGTCAGGAGTGTGTGCGTAATCAACCACGACTTTTGCATTGTCGTCAGCTTGGAACAACTCCATACGCCCAAGCACAGGCTGCAACTGAGCTGCTGTAGCAAGTAAGTCCTGCTTACTGAAGCCCAAGCTAAGTAATGTTGTAAATGCCAACATGAGATTTGCCGCATTGAACTCACCGATAAGCGGAGCGTTCAGCGTGCCGTCACCAAACTTGCCATCAAATTCAATCGTAATGCCCAATTCTGCATAAGCGATATGATTTGCAAACACTGTCTGTGAAAATTCTGGTGCTGGTTTGAGTGACACAGCTAAAGCATTTGATAGTTGCTTCGCCCATGTCGCGCCCACTTCATCATCCACGTTAATGATTGCGTGCTCACATTGATGAGCAGTAAATAGGGTGAACTTAGCGTTAGCGTATTCTTCCATCGTGCCATGGTAATCCAGATGATCACGACTTAGGTTAGTAAAAACACCCGCAGCAAAAGCTAGCGCTTTAACGCGACCTTGAATCAAACCATGGGAAGAGACTTCAAGCGCGGTGTATTTTGCGTTTTGTTCGGCTAATGAGGCGAGTGTCTTTTGTATTTCGACAGCATTACCCGTGGTATTTGCAGCTTGTTGTAGATTATCGAGGAAACCATTACCTGTGGTACCCATAACCGCTGCTTTTGAACCGACTAAATCAATCCACTGCGCAATCAGTTGAGTGATGGTGGTTTTTCCGTTCGTGCCCGTGACACCAATCAGCTCCATATTTGGGTAGTGATAAAGCTGGCCAGCTATTTCAGACAAGCACTTATCAAGCTCCTCAAGATAGATCACTGGTACGTCATCAACAATTTCAAGCGTGCCGTGTGGTTTTAGAACGCATGCTTGAGCAATAACTGCGTTTGCACCTTGCTCAATGGCTGTCGGGATAAACTGACGCCCATCCACAACATGGCCAATAATGGCGACAAAAGTAGTACCTGATTGAACTCTTCGACTGTCGAGTTCCAGTTCAGAAACAACAATCGATGACAGACTCGAGCAATCAACCCAATTTAAAAGTAGCGTGTCCATACTGATGGCTTTAGTCATATTTGTTCTCCGAGCTACAGCTCAGTTCTTAATGCTATCGCAGCAGGTTCAAACCTACTGCTGGAATTTATTTTCGTCAGGGGCAACATTTAGAATTTGCAGTGCACCTTTCATTATTTCAGAAAAGACAGGCGATGCCACCGAACCACCATAGTAATCATCACCTTGAGGTTCATTTACGATCACCACGAGAGCAATTCTTGGATCACTCACAGGCGCCAAACCTGCAGTATACGTAATGTATTCATCACTGTAGCCACCAGCAGCAGCCTTACGTGAAGTACCCGTTTTGGCTCCAACTCGGTACCCTGGCACCGCAGCTCGACGAGCCGAACCACCTTTCTGAGTTACGGTTTCTAGCATATCCAAAACTTGACGCGCATGTTCTTTGCTTACCACTTGGCGAGCCATATTTCGATCATTACTTTCGATAATATGAATGGGCTCGTACTTACCTAAATTTCCCAATGTGGCATAGGCATGTGCTAGTTGAATAGGTGTTATCGACAAACCGTAACCAAAGGCAATGGTTGCTCGTTCAATTGGAGACCAACGCGTTCTGGTAGGGAATATACCCGTAACCTCACCAACTAGGTTTAGCCCTGAAACCTCACCTAAACCAACCGAATTATATAGTCCAAGTAAGGCTTCTACTGGCATCTGCATCGCCAACTTAGTCACACCAATGTTACTCGACTTTTTGAGAATTTCAGTCAGGCTTGCTTTGCCCACCTTCGATACATCTCGAACTCGGCTGCCACCAAGCTGAAGGATACCGTTACCAGTATCAACAATGGTATCCTTGTCTGCGACACCATTTTCAAGCGCAGCAAGAATAACAAACGGTTTGATCGTAGAACCTGGCTCCATAGAATCAGTAATGATGCGATTGCGCATCTTATAGCTCTGCCAATCACTGCGATTATTTGGGTTGTATGACGGTGCGTTGACCATCGCAAGAACAGCCCCTGTTTTAACATCTAGCATGACGGCAGAACCCGATGTCGCCCTGTGGTCAGCGACCGCTTGCTTAATTGCGCGGTATGCGATGGCTTGTAGTCTTTGATCGATCGTTAACTGTAGAGGCTTACCTTCTTCCTTTTCCTCTAGAGAAATATTTTCAACAACTCGTCCGTATCGGTCTTTTCGAATTGTTTTTTTGCCAGCTTCGCCTGTAAGCCATTTATCATAACTACGCTCAACCCCTTCTAGGCCGTGTCCGTCGATACCCGTAACGCCCACAAGGTGTGCACTCACTTCTCCTGCTGGATAATAACGACGTGATTCTGACTTGAGCCCAACGCCAGGCAGCTTCAACTCTCGAATGTAGTTTGCCATCGCTGGGCTCACTTGGCGTTGCAAGTAGATAAAACGGCGCTTTTCGTTCTTTTTGATTTTGTTAATTAAGCCTTGGCGATCTAAACCCAATACGTCTGCTAAGGCATACCAGCTCTGAACTTGATCTAGTGCTTTGTCTTTAAAAATTGTAGCAGGATCGGCCCATACGGCTTCTACGGGTACACTGACAGCAAGAGGCTCTCCTTTTTGATCAGAGATTATTCCTCGAGCAGATGGAAGAGACTTAACGCGGACAGAGCGCAAATCACCTTGCTTAATCAGGTTATCTGGCTCAACAACCTGGATGTACGCAACTCGGCCAACTAACAGCGCGAAAGCGCAAAAAACGAAGAACAGTAAGAGGTGAAATCGCCATCGAATTAAGAACGGGTTATCGAGTGTTTGAGGAGAACTCGGTTTATTTGCAGTTTCTTTTTTGTCGACTTTTGGCTTTGAGGAGGAAGCCTTTCCTTGCTTAGTCTTGGTTTTCTTTCCAATCATTTTAGTGTGATCACCACTTCTTTATCACCATCAGGACGCTTCATTTCTAACTCTTTTTTAGCCAGATCTTGAACGCGACTGTGCTCAGCAAGCGCTGTCTCTTCTAGCATCAAGTTACGCCACTCGTTATCTAAGCGTTCTCGCTCTACTAAAGTGAGATCTTTTTCAGTAATCGCTTGGCGAGCATGATGGGTAGCAAAAACCACCCCCATTGCAGACGCAAATATCAGCAGCATCAGCAATAAGGGCCATCGACCAACGGTTATCAAATCCATTGCGATTAATTTAGCAAGGTTAGGAGTGGTTTTCGTCATGATTACTACAGTTTTTCTGCAATACGGAGTACTGAACTACGAGAGCGCGGGTTCATGTCAATCTCTTGCTTGGTAGGCTTAATCGCTTTACCAATAGGCTTCATGTTCGCACTGCCAAGCGCACGAATTTGCTCTTCTGTCATTGGGATTCCGTGTGGCACTTCTGGGCCTTTACTCTCTTTACGAATAAAGCGTTTCACCATACGGTCTTCCAGAGAATGGAAACTGATCACTGACAAACGACCTTCTGGAGCCAAAATGCTCGCAGCGCCTTTTAGTGCTGTATCAATTTCTTCTAGTTCACTGTTGATGTAAATACGGAATGCTTGGAAAGCACGAGTCGCAGGGTGTTTTTTCTCTTTGAAACTTTTTGGTGCCGCATCTGAAATCAGTTTCGCTAACTGGCCCGTACGAACCATTGGCTCGTTCTCTTCATCTTCACGGTATGCCACAATTGCTTTAGCAATACGACGTGCATGCTTGTCTTCACCAAACTCTCGAATGACCCAAGTAATATCATCAAGATCGGCTTCCATCAGCCATTGAGATACAGGAATGCCTGACGTTGGATCCATGCGCATGTCTAGCGGCCCATCTTTCATGAAGCTAAAGCCACGCTCAGCATCATCAAGCTGAGGGGATGACACACCAAGATCGAGTAGAACACCATCCACTTTGCCTACTAAGCCATAATCTTCTGCATATTGCGCCATGCCCGAGAATGGGCCATGGATAATGGTAAAGCGAGGATCATCAATTTTTCCCGCTTCTGCGATGGCTTGTGGGTCACGGTCGATGCTGTAAAGTCGGCCATTTTCACCTAGTTTCGACAAGATAGTTCGGCTGTGACCACCACGGCCAAATGTTCCATCGATATAGGTACCGTCGGGTTTGATAGCCAAGCCATCAATGGACTCATTTAATAACACAGAGATATGTTGGAATGTTTCGGTCATAGCTTTCTCGTTGAATGATCTTGAAGCGATTTCTAGGGCATGTAGACCTAGTGTACTGATTTCCCACATCATCGCCACTACAAGTCTAAAGTTAGACGTGATTCAGCGCCAAGTTTATTGGTAATGACATAGTTTGCGTCAATAAAATGCAAAAAACCCATCACTACCGAAGTAATGATGGGTCTCGAATAGGTGGAGCCGACACATAAGCCGGGTTCTGTTCCGCTTGCGCGGCGGTAGCCATTCGTCTAGGCCAGCAATCACTCACTGGCTCGAGCAACCTACCCGCCTCCTTACGCGAGCAACGCAATGTGGAGGCCTATTTGGTCTTGCTTCAGGTGGAGTTTACCCTGCTACGAACTATTACTAGTCGTCCGGTGCGCTCTTACCGCACCCTTTCACCCTTACCTGTGCCCTAGGGCCATCGGCGGTCTTCTCTCTGCTGCACTTGTCGTAGGCTTGCGCCCCCCAGGCGTTACCTGGCACCTTGCTCTATGAAGCCCGGACTTTCCTCCCCTTTGTCAGTCTCCCGAAGGACGTCAACGTCAGTCTCCCAAAGGGACTTCGACGTCAGTCTCCCGAAGGACATCAACAAAGCAGCGACTACCCAGTCAGCTCCGAGGGCGGATTGTATAGAGTTATCCCCTCAGAGTCTAGTGAGATCACAGAAATGCTGAAAACGGTCAGTTAAGTGGTCAAAAAGGCAGCATTCTAAAAGCAGAGCGCTCCCGAAGCGCCAGCTTCCATAAGCAAAAGGGGAGCCGCGTTAACGACACCCCTTATCAATCTTATCTAAACAACTCTGAAAGCTAACGACTCTTGAACGAAACGACTAAAGCCCACTTCTCGGCCCCCGCCTCTCGAAGCGAAGTATTCCTGAAGTGTCAGCGTTCTGAGAGCTTCTAGCCCAGATTCTCTAAACCCCACTTATACAGTGCGTTTTTCTTTAGGCTATAGATCTCTGCGGCAAGTGCTGCGGCTTTCTTCAATGGCAGCTCTTTCGTCAAAATACCCAGCGTACGGGTTGCTTCATCTGGCAACGTATCTTCGGTTGAGTCACGATGACCGTGAATAAGCAGAACCATCTCACCACGTTGCTGATTATCGTCACTCTTCACCCACTCAATCAGTTCACCTAGCGGCATTCCTTGAATGGTTTCAAAGGTTTTCGTTAGCTCACGCGCCAAGACAACTTCTCGTTCAGGGCCAAGAACGTCTAACATATCTTGTAGAGAGTCCAAAATACGGTGTGGTGACTCATAGAAGATACAAGTGCGTTCCACTGACGCAATTTCCAAGAACTTGTCTTTACGACCTTTGCTTTTCGGTGGTAGAAAGCCTTCAAAGCTGAAACGATCTGATGGTAAACCAGAAGCACTTAACGCTGTGATGACTGCACACGCACCAGGAAGAGGCACAACTCTTACGCCCGCTTGACGACATTTTGTTACCAAATGGTACCCTGGATCGCTAATTAGTGGCGTTCCAGCGTCAGAGACTAAAGCAATAGACTGACCTGAAAGTAGTTTTTCGACCAAGGCTTGCGCTTTTTGCTGCTCATTGTGATCATGCAAAGCAAAAGTTTTAGTTTGGATATTGAAGTGAGACAGTAATTTGCCCGTATGTCGAGTATCCTCAGCGGCAATGATGTCCACATTCGACAGAACTTCGATAGCGCGTTGTGTGATATCCGCTAAATTTCCGATTGGAGTCGGTACGATGTAGAGAGTTGGCCCCTCATTTGGCAACTTATTTTTATCTGTCATTTGTTTAGCATCACTTCAACGATTAATATAGAGACAATTTTGTACAAAATTATAGAGAACTCACGGCAATGATGAACCATAAGAGACTCAGTGTACCACGCTTACTCACTCCTGTTGCACTGGCAATTACGTTGGCGGCTTGTTCCTCTGGTCCAAAGCAACCAGACAGCGTAGACATTACGCTAGAGCCAACCCAGTCAGTTCAGAACTACATGATTCAAGCAGATAGCACTGAAGGTAGCCTACAGAATGATTGGCTTATTATGGCTTCTAAGGCTGCTATCCAGGCAAATGAATTCGATCAAGCTGAGTTACTACTAAAACGTCTTTCACGCCAACAACTTACTGAAGTTCAGCAAGCTGAGTGGCAACTAACTCGTGCGACGTTGAAACAGAAACAGGGCAATTACCAGCAGCTATTGCAAGAGTTGAACTTTCAGCCGTGGTGGAAACTACCAACAGAGCAGTGGAAGGACTATTACACTCTGCGTGCGGATGCCTTCCAAAGCTTGCACAAACCCTTTGATGCAAACCGACAACTGGTTGCTCTTAGTCAGTACTCATCGCCATCTGAGCAAGCCGCTATTTCAAGTCGAATCTGGATGAACTTTGCAAGTTATTCAGAATATGAGCTGACCTCGCTACGTACCGAAGCGAGTGAAGACGTTTTAGATGGCTGGCTACAATTAGCGATTTACGCTAAAACTCTTGCCGGTAATATCCCCCAATTAAAAAATACGCTGGAACGCTGGTTGAGTGAGAATCCATCACACCCTGCAGCAGTTTATACTCCAGCAGAAATCCAAAATATTTTGGCATTAGAAATTGTTAAGCCAAACAATACGGCCCTATTACTTCCGCTTACTGGTAAGTTCGCCCCTCAAGCGCAATTGATTCGAGATGGCTTTATCTTTGCAATGATGAACGATGAGTATCGTGATCCGAACGCAACTCTGACTGTTATTGATACGCATGCCTACAGCGCAGACCAAATCAAACAACGTTTGAGCAACGAGAACATTGACTTCGTCGTTGGCCCATTACAGAAAGAGAATGTGACTTTATTGCAAACGAGCTTGGATGGCAGTTTAAATGGCCCACATATTCCTGCGCTAGCACTAAACATTCCAGAAGATGTACAACCTGGGAATGACATTTGTTACCTAGCACTATCGCCAGAACAAGAAGTAGCTCAAGCCGCCAAACACTTATTCAGCCAAGGCTATCAATTTCCTATGATTCTTGCGCCAAATGGTTCATTTGGCCAACGAGTTGTCGAAGCCTTCAATGACGAATGGACGAAATACAGTTCTAACAAAGTTGCGGCGAGCTACTTTGGTGATAAGCGCCAGCTACAAAAAAACATCAACGACGTTTTTGGCCTACAAGAGAGCCAACAACGAATTGCCCAAATGCAATCATTGCTGCGCATTCCGCTAGAGACTCAACCTCGTAGCCGACGAGACGTTGATGCGGTCTACATCGTTGCACGCAGTTCAGAGTTAACGCTTATTAAACCATTTATTGAAGTTGCGATTAACCCTGATGCTAAACCACCGCAATTATTCTCAAACTCTCGCAGCAACAGTGGCGATACGGTATATGAAGATCTCACCGGTATTATTTATAGTGATATCCCACTACTTATTGATGCCGACCCTTCTCTAAAGGCGGAAATGACTGAGCTTTGGCCAAACCAATCAAATATGGAAAAGCGCCTAGAAGCTCTAGGTATGGACGCCTACAAGCTCATGGGTGAACTGCCACAAATGAAGGTGGTTCCAGGCTATTCCGTACCAGGTCAAACAGGCGCCCTAAGCATAGATAATAACTGCGTTGTACAGCGAGAGTTGAGCTGGGCGGAACGTGGGGCTCTTTAGTAAGCGACAAATTGGCAACCAATATGAAACCCTGGCAAAGCAATATTTACAGAGCCAGGGTTTACGCTTTATCGATCAAAATTTTCTGACTAAAGTTGGCGAAATTGATTTAATCTTCCAACAAGGCGAAACTATCGTCTTTGTTGAGGTCAAATATCGTAAGAATGATAGCTTTGGCTCGGCGGCCGAAATGGTTACATCGGCTAAAATGCGCAGATTGGTGAAAACCGCAAATTTGTGGTTACTTAAACGGCATCTATCCGCGCATACTACTGATTACAGATTTGATGTTATCGCAATTCATAACAGCGGAGCAGACATCAACTGGATACAAAACGCAATCTCTGAAGGATAAACAATGCTAGATAGCATTAAAGACAGTTTTACAGAAAGTATTCAAATTCAAATTGCAGCAGCAGAAGCGCTGCCAGATGCCATCACTCACGCAGCTCAAGCTATGGTCTCGAGTTTGCTCAATGGCAATAAGATTCTATGTTGTGGCAATGGTGGCAGTGCATCGAACTCGCAGCAGTTTGTTTCTTGCCTTTTAAACCGATTCGAAACTGAACGCCCTAGCCTACCCGCAATGGCCTTAACAGCAGATAACACAACTCTGACTGCGGTAGCCAATGATTACCACTACCAAGAGATCTTCTCTAAGCAGGTACGTGCTTTTGGCCAACCTGGTGATATCCTACTGGCGATTTCAACTAGCGGTAATAGTAAAAACATCATTAAAGCAATGGAAGCAGCCGTGACACGTGATATGACGATCATCGCTCTTACGGGCAAAGATGGTGGTGAAATGGCAGGTCTACTCGGTGAAAACGACGTAGAAATTCGCATTCCATCTCACCGAACCGCACGTATTCATGAAGTTCATATGTTGACGTTACATTGCCTGTGTGACTTGACCGATCAGGTGCTTTTCCCTGCACACGACGAATAACCAGCTGGAGAGTATAACGCTATGACACGATGCCTTGTCATTTTACTTACGATGTTTAGCCTAAGTGGCTGTGCTGGTTTGTTTATTGCTGGAGCAGCAACAACGGCCAATATAGTGACTGACACCCGCACAACAAAAGAAATATGGCAAGACAACAACATCGAGTTTGAGATTGCGGCTCTAGGAAATAAAGCTCCGTTTAAAGGTCAAGTTCGTGTAGTGGCCAGCTCTTATAACGGAACAGTTGTATTAATGGGCCAAGCACCTACGCAAGCGCTAGTAAACGATCTGGAGGCTAAAGCTCGAGACGTAGAAGGCGTCAAGAATGTTCACAATCAAATTAAGTTGAAAAAGCCGCTAAGTGTCACCGAGATCAGCAACGATAGCTGGATCACAACTAAGGTGAAGTCAGCACTGCTTACTGATAGCGAGCTGAATGGTGTAAAGGTAAAAGTAATTACTGAAGACAGTGAAGTATTCTTGTTCGGATACGTAACAACAGAGCAAGCGAATAGAGCGACGGATATCGCAAGAAATATCTCCGGTGTAAAGCAGGTGATTAAAGGGTTTCAGTATGGTGAAACAGCCTCAGATGCCGAATAATTAAAAGTAATCGACAATAAAAAAGCAGCGATAACGCTGCTTTTTTTATTTAATCACTCTTAAGCTTGGGCGGCCTTTCGGACGAGGCGCTTCTTCCTCTTCAGACTCCGAGTCCACACCTTCTGATTCGTCACTCACGGTAGTGAAAGCTGGCGACTGTTCTTCTTCAACAATCCCTTCTTCTTCAATGTGAGTATACGCTTCTTCCGGTTCAAACATTGTGCCGGCACCGTTTTCACGCGCATAAATTGCGTGTACCGCATAAACAGGCACAATAACTGAGTGAGGACGACCACTGAATCTTGCGTGAAAGGTAATTGCATCATTACCTAGCTCAAGTTGACCAACGGCACGCGGCGCAATGTTCAAGATAATTTGACCATCTTGAATAAACTCAACCGGTACACGAACACCTGGTAGAGTTGCATCAACAACAAGGTGTGGCGTTAGGTCATTGTCTACCAGCCAGTCATAAAATGCGCGAAGCATATATGGGCGGCGAGCAGTCATTTTTGCAATATCCATAACGTGTTATCTAAATCGCTTAGCGAACTAGGCGCATTTCACGTTCAGCTTCAGTAAGAGAAGCAAGGAATGAATCACGCTCAAAAACGCGGTTCATGTAAACTTTAATCTCTTTTGAGCCTGGGCCAATTAGATCAATACCTAGTTGAGGTAAACGCCACAATAGTGGAGCTAGGTAGCAGTCGATTAGGCTAAATTCTTCGCTCATGAAGTACTCATACTCAGCAAAGATAGGCGCTAGAGTTAGAAGATCATTACGCAGTTTAATGCGTGCTTTTTCTGATTCTTCTGCATTGCCCTTCATTACTTTCTCAGCGAGTGAGTACCAGTTACGTTCAATACGGTACATCATCAGACGGCTGTTACCACGAGCAACTGGGTAAACAGGCATTAGAGGTGGATGAGGGAAACGCTCGTCCAAGTACTCCATGATGATTTTCGAATCGTAAAGAGCTAGCTCACGGTCAACAAGAGTTGGCACTGATTTGTATGGGTTCAGCTCAACAAGCTCAGCAGGAAGGTTAGCTTCATCAACAAGCTCAACTTCAACACTTACGCCTTTTTCAGCAAGTACGATGCGAACCTGATGGCTATACAAATCTGATGCACTTGAGAAAAGAGTCATCACAGAACGTTTATTGGCAGCTACAGCCATGGAGCCCTCCAGTACACTTACAAATAAAAATAATGGAGGCTAAGCCTCCATTATCCGTCAATTAAAATTGGGAATTAGCACGGTATGATAGCACAATTAATGCACATCACGCCAATACTCTTTCTTGAGCATCACGACAACGATTGTTAGTAGAACTAGGAAGCCCATTACCCACCAACCAAGCGCATGACGCTCAAGTTTAACCGGGTCACCTGAGTAAACGAGGAAGTTTACTAGATCACCAACAGCTTTGTCGTACTCACCAGAGCTTAATTCACCTGTACCGTCCGTTTCAGTACCAACAACGACTTGAACTTCTTCGCCGTCGACAACTTTCGTGCCGTAAACTGGGGTAGGAATGCCTTGTAGCTCCTCAAGAACATGTGGCATACCAACACTTGGGAACACCATGTTATTCACACCAAATGGACGAGATGGATCAACATAGAATGCACGTAGATAAGTGTACAACCAATCCGCACCACGAACTCGAGCGACTAAAGTTAGATCTGGTGGTGGAGCACCAAACCAGTCCCCAGCTTGCTTCGCAGGCATCGCATTAACCATTAGGTCACCGACTTTCGCTTCAGGGTCGAAAATCAGGTTTTCCTTCATTAGGTCAATTGGAATATCCAAGTCCGTCGCTACTCGCTCATAACGCTGGTATTGCGTTGAGTGACAAGCAAAACAGTAGTTCATGAATAGCTTCGCACCATTTTGTAGCGAAGCTTTATCTGATAGGTCCACGTGCGCTTTATCTAACGGTACATTGGCTCCCGCTGCCATCGCTAAAGATGGCAACATAGCAAATAGAATTACAATCCACTTCTTCATTTGAATGTCACCCTCTCTGGTAATGGTTTGGTCGCTTCATTTTTGCTATAGAAGAACAGCAGCACAAAGAACATGAAGTAACACAAGCTAAAGATCTGAGACAGAATCGTGTACAACGGCGTTGCCGGTAGTGCACCTAAAATACCCAGAGCAATAAAGGCGATAGTGAACTGAACAATATTCAGTAGGTGGATCTTACTACGGTAACGGTAAGAACGTACCTTGCATCGATCCAGCCAAGGTAAAACAAACAGTACTGCAATTGACGCACCCATTAGGATTACACCCAATAGTTTGTCTGGAACCGCACGCAAGATTGCGTAGAACGGAGTGAAGTACCACACAGGAGCGATGTGCTCAGGTGTCTTCAGTGGGTTTGCTGCTTCAAAGTTAGGCGGCTCAAGGAAGTACCCCCCCATCTCTGGGTTGAAGAACAGTACGTAACAGAAGAAGAACAAGAAGCCAGCTACACCAACTAAGTCCTTAACCGTACCGTACGGATGGAAAGGAATCGAATCGATGATGTCGTATTTCTTCGAGTAGTAATCATGGAACTTGAACTGCGATTGGTAATCGTCGCCCATTGAACCTTTTGGTAGCTTAGTTTCGATACCATCAGGGTTGTTTGAGCCAACCTCATGCAGTGCCAATACGTGCAGCACAACCAGAAGAAGTAGAACTATAGGCAATGCAATTACGTGAAGTGCGAAGAAACGGTTCAGCGTTGCACCAGAGATGATGTAGTCACCACGGATCCAAAGCGTTAAATCGTCACCGATAACTGGAATCGCACCGAACAGAGAAATGATAACCTGAGCACCCCAGTATGACATCTGACCCCATGGTAGTAGGTAACCCATGAAAGCTTCAGCCATCAGTACCAAGAAGATCAACATACCGAAGATCCACAGTAGTTCACGAGGCTTTTGGTATGAACCGTAAATCAAACCACGGAACATATGCAGGTAAACCACGACGAAAAATGCTGATGCACCAGTTGAGTGCATGTAACGCAACAACCAACCGTACTCAACATCACGCATGATGTATTCGATAGAAGCAAACGCCCCTTCGCCAGAAGGAACGTAGTTCATGGTTAGCCAAATACCCGTAAGGATTTGGTTAACCAGTACCAACATTGCCAGAGAACCGAAAAGGTACCAAAAGTTGAAGTTCTTTGGCATTGGGTATTCAGACAAATGCTTTTTATAAGCATTCATCGCTGGAAGTCGTTTTTCAACCCAGTCTAATAGTGCTTGCATTATGCATCTCCCTCATCAACACCGATAATGAGCTTCGTATCACTCAAATACATGTGCTTAGGAACCACTAGGTTCAGCGGTGCAGGAACACCCTGAAACACTCGACCAGCCATATCGAATTTAGAACCGTGACATGGGCAGAAGAAGCCAGACTTAACGCCTTGAACTTGCTCTGAGAAAGTGTCAGGTAGATAGGTCGGTGAACAACCTAAGTGGGTACAGAAGCCAACTGCCACGAAATACTCAGGTTTGATCGAACGATGTGCGTTCTGAGCATAAACTGGCTGCTGTTCCATTTCTGATTGTGGGTCACGAAGCTGTCCGTCGATGTTCTTAAGGTTATCGACCACTTCTTGAGTACGGCGTACAACCCATACAGGCTTACCTTGCCACTCAACACGGACCATCTGGCCAGCTTCAATTTTGCTGATGTCCACTTCCACCGGCGCACCTGCGGCTTTCGCTTTGGCACTCGGATTCCATGATTTGATAAAAGGCACGGCGACGGCAGCTGCCCCTAACCCACCAACAACTGCCGTTGTAGCGGTTAGAAAACGCCTGCGACCGTTATTTAAAGGCGCGTTGCTCATCCAAACATTCTCCCATTTGCTCCCTTTGGATCGTTATTATTCCGCTTATAAGAGCATGGCTAACTAATAATGAATTTAGTTCTATTTATTGGGGAGAAATGATAAAGAAAACCCTACTTTTTGACAAGATAAAGCTACCTTTTTGTAACAATTGTGAGGTAAATCGCTCACGCCGTCACAAAAGCGGCAGAATTATAAAAAATAGATGTGATTTGTAACAAGAAAGCGAAACGAAGAACATCTGAATATACGAGAAAAAGCCTTGTATTCCGGTTATTTTCCGTTATTTAGACAAGAAGATATTTCAAGAATGTGAAGGTTATCGCCACTTTTGTTACTCAAACTTTGTAGCACGTGCAAGGAGTAAAAACTCATAATTAGAGCGCGTAAATGTTGCGAGGATATTAAGTGAAGGGGTAAAAATGAGTGCGAAAGAAGAAAATGAATAAATGCTTACTTCTGAAAAACAAAAAGCCCGGCATATAGCCGAGCTTTGATGCACAGTTTCCAGAGTAACTCTGGAACAGCATAATTTCCGATAAGAGGAAATTAACGCTTAGAGAACTGTGGACGACGACGTGCTTTACGTAGACCAACTTTCTTACGTTCAACGCAACGAGCGTCACGAGTAACGTAACCAGCTGCACGTAGAGTAGGACGTAGAGACTCATCGTACTCCATAAGAGCGCGAGTGATACCGTGACGGATAGCACCAGCTTGACCAGAAATACCGCCACCTTTAACAGTAACGTATAGGTCTAGCTTCTCAGTTAGTTCAACTAGCTCAAGAGGTTGTTTAACAACCATACGAGAAGTTGGACGACCGAAGTACTCATCAAGGCTACGCTTGTTGATTACGATGTTGCCGCTGCCTGGTTTGATGAAAACACGCGCAGCTGAGCTTTTGCGACGGCCAGTGCCGTAGTATTGATTCTCTGCCATTTTCGAAATCCCCAATTAGATGTCTAGTACTTGTGGTTGTTGAGCAACATGGTTGTGCTCAGCGCCTGCGTAAACTTTAAGCTTACGGTACATAGCACGGCCTAGAGGACCACGTGGAAGCATGCCTTTAACTGCAAGCTCAAGAACCATCTCAGGTTTACGATCGATCAGCTTTTCAAAAGTGATAGATTTTAGACCACCTGGGAACTCAGAGTGACGGTAGTACACTTTGTTCTTAGCTTTGTTGCCAGTTACAGCAACTTTCTCAGCGTTGATAACGATGATGTAATCACCAGCGTCAACGTGAGGAGTGTATTCAGCTTTGTGTTTGCCACGTAGGCGAGATGCAATTTCACTTGCTAGACGGCCAAGAGTTTTACCCTCTGCGTCTACAACGTACCAGTCGCGTTTTACAGTTTCTGGTTTAGCAACGAAAGTTTTCATGCTAATAATAACCCGTTAATTAAAATTTAAACTTTAAGGAACACCCATTGGTGCTCCCACACTGTCTAAGAGCCCAGTCATCACCCCTTCGAGTCGTTGGTACTCTCGACCCTCTTATGTCGAAATAACTTCGATAATCAGGTCTGCAGTAACGGTGGGTCGCAGGATTATAGAGAAGAGCGAAGAAAAAATCACCTTTTTTTGCGTTAAATCACGATTTTTTTATTCACTTTATTAAGATTAGTTGCCGATTTTTACGCCAAATGCTCTTTAGCGAGATATTCATGGCTTTGCATCTCGGTTAATCGCGATATGCAGCGCTTAAACTCAAACTCCAGTTGTCCTTCTGTATATAGAAAGTCCATCGATACCTCGGCTGATATAATAAGCTTAACATTGCGCTCATAGAACTCATCGACCAACGCAATAAAACGTCTTGCTGCGTCATCGATTCTTCGGTCCATCTGCTTCACATCCGCCAATAGTACGGTGTGGTAGATACGAGACAGCTCAATGTAATCATTCTGGCTTCGCGGTGTTTGGCATAGTTGTGAGAAAGAGGCATGTAATACACCATCACTTGCTTCTATAACCGCTATTTCTCGATGATTAATTTCGATCCTGTTTACGGCCGCCTTTCTTTCACCGATCAATTGTTGGTAGTAGAGCTTGAGGTTAACAGACGCTTGCTCATCCAGTGGATAGTGATATATCTCAGCTTGCTCTAATGTCCGAAGACGGTAATCGACGCCACTATCTACGTTCAACACTTCGCAGCGCTCAATAATCATCGCAATTGCTGGCATAAAGCGCGCTCGTTGCAAGCCATTTCGATATAAGTTCTGAGGTTCAATATTCGATGTGGCTACTAATACCATTTGGCGCTTGAACATCTCTTGCAACAAAGTAGCCAAAATCATTGCGTCGGTAATATCAGAGACAAAAAATTCATCAAAGCAAACTATATCCGCTTCTTTCTTAAACAGGTCCGCGACTTTCGATAACGGATTCTCTACTTCACCCAGACGCTTAAGTTCATCATGGACTCGATACATAAATCGATGGAAGTGAACTCTCATCTTCTTCTCTGTTGGAAGAGAGTCATAAAAGGTATCCATTAGGTATGTTTTCCCACGCCCAACTCCCCCCCAAAAATACAATCCTTTGGGAGGCTCTGGTAGTTCAGGCTTTTTACCTAATAGTTTTTGCCATTTAGAAACTTGAGGAACTGGCGCAGCTTGGAAGGCAATAATGTCGTGGTAGAGCTTATCTAAAGCAACAACGGCGTTATGTTGGGCTTCATCACGCTGAAAGCCATTATCTACAATATCTTTTTCGTATCGTTTTAATGGTGTCATAGCAATATGTCGTATCAGAGGAACAGAGAAATAATGTCACGCAACAGTCAGTTTGTATCATTCTGTAGAAGTGCTTGCACTCCACAAACAGGGCTTCTATTTTTCTTTATCGACTGTGCAAGGCATAGTAACATGGACCTGCACCGCGTGTAACTAAGTAGTAAAAAACTTGTTAAAACAACTATAAGGAGCAGTTATGCCTTGGATTTATGCCATTGTGGGTTTGCTGGTCGGTACAATTGTAGGCGTAGTCATAAGCAGACTAACCACCCCAGAATACAAAAAGCAAAAATCGGTTCATAAAGAGCTAGAAGCCGCAAAATTCCAATTAGAACAACAACGTCAAGAGCTCGTCGATCACTTTGCACAGACTGCAGAAATGTTGGATACCTTGGGTAAAGACTACACCAAGCTATACCAGCATATGGCGAAGACATCTTCTGAACTTCTTCCGAACCTGCCAGAACAAGACAACCCGTTTGATAAGAAAACAGCGATGTCGACTGATGTAGCAGAAGAGCAAGAAGAAGCTAATGAGCAGCCTAAAGACTATGCTAATGGCGCAACCGGACTGCTTAAAGATCAAGAAAAGGAAGTCATCGAAGCTCCAGAATTAGTAGCAGCTAAAGCTTCATAAACTTCATGTAAACCCAAGTCATCACACACTAACTGTGGTACTTGGGTTTTTTCTTTCCCAGATAATTGTACTTTTTGTCATTTCCTTCCTTTCTAGTTTGAACTTTTTTCCAACATCAATGTTCTAAACTCCATAACAACCTGCCAGCCCCCTTTTGACTATCAACACCAGTCCCCATGATGGATTTGATGAAGATATTTCTTTTGGCAGACCTGTTAAACAGAGGAGTTATTGGATGAAAAAACCTTTGCTTGCGCTAACCGTTCTATCTTTAAGCTTGAGTTCAATCATCACACCAGTTACCGCCACCGCTGCACTACCATTAAGTGTTGATGGCGAGCAATTACCTAGCTTAGCGCCAATGTTGGAGAAGGTAACTCCAGCAGTCGTTAGCATTGCTGTAGAAGGCAAACAAGTTCAAACCAGTCGTATACCAGAGCAGTTTCAATTCTTCTTCGGTCCTGAGTTTCCAACGGAGCAAACCCGAGAGCGTCCTTTCCGAGGTTTAGGCTCTGGCGTTATCATTGACGCCAAAAAAGGACAGATCGTCACCAACTACCATGTTATTAAAGGGGCAGATGACATAAGAGTACGTCTATATGACGGTCGAGAATACGATGCAAAACTCATTGGCGGTGACGAAATGTCAGATATCGCATTGCTAAAACTTGAAACTGCAAAAAATCTTACCCAGATTAAAATTGCCGACTCAGACAAACTCCGTGTCGGAGATTTTAGTGTTGCGATTGGTAACCCATTTGGGTTAGGGCAAACTGTCACATCTGGCATCGTATCTGCGTTGGGACGAAGTGGCTTGAATGTAGAGAACTTCGAAAACTTTATTCAAACTGATGCTGCGATCAATAGCGGCAACTCCGGCGGTGCCCTAGTCAACCTCAATGGTGAGCTAATCGGTATTAATACCGCTATTCTTGGTCCAAATGGCGGCAATGTCGGTATTGGCTTTGCGATCCCATCGAATATGATGAAAAATCTTACTGACCAGATCTTAGAGTTTGGTGAAGTAAAACGTGGCATGCTTGGTGTGCAAGGTGGCGAAGTCACTTCTGAGCTTGCCGAAGCTCTAGGTTATGAATCGAGCAAAGGCGCTTTTGTTAGCCAAGTAGTGCCTGACAGTGCCGCAGATAAGGCCGGGCTAAAAGCGGGAGACGTGATTGTTTCTGTTAACGGAAAATCAATTGATACCTTCTCTGAACTAAGGGCGAAAGTCGCAACCCTAGGGGCTGGGAAAGAAATAACACTTGGCGTTATCCGCGATGGTAAGAAAAAGGACTTTGATGTGACATTAGGTGAATCCACCAATATCAAAGCCAAAGCTGAAACCTTACACGACGGCCTCAAAGGTGCAGAGTTAGGTAACACCACACCAAGTGATAGCATTCAAGGCGTTAAAGTCACTAACGTGGTTGAAAACTCTCCAGCAGCTCAGTACCAATTGCAAAAAGATGACATCATTATTGGTGTAAACCGTCAAAGAGTGAAAAACTTGGCTGAACTACGCTCAATTACCGAGAAACATAAAGGGGTATTGGCTCTGAACATTCAACGAGGTGATCGCACTATTTACCTCGTTATCCGCTAATCCTTTGAGTAGTGTCTATAAAGGGCAGTATGTTTACATGCTGCCCTTTTGTTATTTTTCAATGTAATGCTATTCTTCTTGTCTCTAATTTGAGTTGTTCTACAAAGCATGGAGTGGGTATGCTGAGCTTTTTGTTACGTTCTGTTTTTTTAGGTCTCGCGACCGCTGCGGTTGTTCTCTTGGCCGTACCTTCTTTGCGTAGCAATATCATCCCTGACGCTCTTGATGTTCAGCCAAGTAATATTACGTCATTAGAAGTATCCTTTAATCAAGCGGTGAGAAAAGCTTCCCCTGCTGTTGTTAATATCTACAGCCGCAAGTATGTGGAAAACGATCGTAGTAAACTGTCCACCCAAGGCTTGGGATCTGGTGTTATCGTCAGTGAGAAAGGCTACATTATCACTAACTATCATGTTGTCGCTCAAGCTGATCAAATCGTAGTCGCACTACAAGATGGCCGTGCTGCTGCCGCTCAGTTAGTTGGAACAGACAAGCGTACAGACATTGCTATCTTGCGTGTCGAAGGCTCTAACCTACCTGTTATTCCACTTAACCCAGACTATCAGCCTCAAGTGGGTGATGTCGTCCTAGCTATTGGCAACCCGTATAACTTAGGCCAAACCACCACCTTCGGCATTATCTCTGCAACGGGTCGATCGTCAATCAGTGATGGTCGCCAAGCCTTTATTCAAACCGACGCCGCAATCAACGAAGGTAACTCCGGTGGTGCTCTGGTAAATACTCAAGGTGAACTGGTCGGCATCAATACGGCCTCATTCCAGCAAGCGACTGATCTTGAGACCTACGGTATCTCTTTTGCCATCCCCGCTCCTTTGGCAAATAAGATCATGCAAAAAATCATTGCAGATGGCCGTGTAATCCGTGGTTATATCGGCATTGATGGACAAGATATCAATGCGGTTACTGCTCGTTTACTTGGGAATGAGCACATCGGCGGTATTGTCGTATTAGGTATCGACCCGAATGGTCCAGCAAGTACTGCTGGCTTTGAAAAGCAGGACATCATCATCAGTATCAATGGCACTAAAGTGCAAGGACGCCAAAGCGTAATGGACATTGTTACTGATTTGCGTCCGGGAACTAGCGTAGATGTGGGTATCATCCGCAAAGGAAAACAGATGAACTTAAAAGTCACCATCGCAGAAGACAAACAAGAAGTATAAAAAAATCCCAGCCATTGGCTGGGATTTTTGTTTGTGCGTTATTCGCTATCACTTGGCTCTTCTGGAGCATCTGAGCTTCCGCCCATCTCCACTTCAATACGCGTCACGCGTTGTAAGCCTCTCGGAAGTAGACTGCCTCGACGACCACGCTCACCGCGGAAGTTCTCTAGATCTGCAGGTTTCAAGCCTAACTTACGTTTACCTGCATACAAGGTCAGAGATGCCCCTTGTGACAGAGCCATCAAGTGAGAAAGCACCTCTTCACGCTCTTTCGCCTTCGCAGCAGGAATGTTAATGATCTTATTACCCTTACCTTTCGCCAGCTGCGGTAGATCTTTAATTGGGAACAACAGCATGCGGCCTTGGTTGGTGATCGCTAGGATTTCATCCGAATCAAGATCAGCAATCGTCTTCGGCGTCATCACTTCTGAATTAGCAGGAAGTGTCACGAGCGCTTTACCACTGCGGTTCTTCGACAGCAAGTCTGAGCCTTTACATACAAAGCCATAACCTGCATCAGAACCCACCAGCCATAGCTGCTCTTCTTCACCCATGATCACTTGGCGAATACTACTACCCGCGGTAATGTTCAAGCGACCTGTAATCGGCTCACCTTGGCTTCGTGCTGATGGTAATGAATGCGACTCTAGGGAGTAGCTGCGACCATCACTGCCAAAGAACACCGCTTGCTGATTACTCTTACCGCGCGCATGCGCTAAGTATTGGTCGCCAGACTTGTAGCTCAAGCCTTCTGCATCCACATCGTGACCTTTCGCGTGACGAATCCAGCCCTTCTCAGAAAGCACAACCGTGATTGGCTCACTTGGTACTAGGTCGCGTTCTGTTAGTGCTTTTGCTTCGGCACGTTCAACTAGTGGAGAACGACGGTCATCACCGTATTTCTCTGCATCGGCTTTGATTTCTTTCTTCAGTAGTGTGTTCAGACGACGCTCAGAACCTAGTAACTGTTCTAGCTTCTCACGCTCTTTCTCTAGCTCGTCTTGCTCACCACGGATCTTCATCTCTTCTAGTTTTGCTAGATGACGAAGTTTGGTGTCTAGAATCGCATCCGCTTGGATATCGGTAATACCAAAGCGTTCCATCAGCACAGCTTTTGGATCGTCTTCAGTACGAATGATCTCAATCACTTCATCTAGGTTTAGGTAAGCAACTAACAAACCTTCCAAGATGTGTAGACGAGCCATTACTTTGTCTAGGCGGTGTTGTAGACGGCGACGTACTGTTGTACGACGGAACTCGATCCACTCAGACAGAATTTGTACTAGACCTTTAACTTGAGGACGGTTATCCAAACCAATCATGTTCAAGTTAACGCGGTAGCTGCGCTCAAGATCCGTTGAAGCGAACAAGTGGTTCATCAACAGATCACAATCAACGCGGTTTGACTTCGGCACCACAACGATACGCGTTGGGTTCTCGTGATCCGATTCATCACGAAGATCGTCAACCATTGGCAGCTTCTTAGCACGCATCTGGTTAGCGATTTGCTCAAGCAGTTTCGCACCTGAGACTTGGTGTGGCAGAGAAGTGATCACGATATCTGAGCCTTCTTTGTGCCATACCGCGCGCATCTTAATGCTGCCGCGACCGTTGCGGTAAATCTTCTCAATATCCGCTTGCGGCGAAATGATTTCTGCTTCGGTTGGGTAATCTGGGCCCTTCACGAACTGCATCACATCTGGCAGATCCGCTTTCGGATTGTCGATTAGGTGGATAGTTGCATCCGCCACTTCACGAACGTTGTGAGGTGGAATATCAGTCGCCATACCAACCGCGATGCCGGTGACACCGTTGAGCAGGATATGAGGCAGACGTGCTGGCAACATTTGTGGCTCTTTCATCGTGCCATCAAAGTTAGGCTGCCATTCAACCGTGCCTTGACCTAGTTCACCTAGTAGGACTTCAGCAAACTTAGACAGTTTCGCTTCGGTATAACGCATTGCCGCGAACGATTTCGGATCATCCGGCGCACCCCAGTTACCTTGACCATCTACCAGTGGGTAACGGTAAGAGAACGGCTGTGCCATTAATACCATCGCTTCGTAACACGCAGAGTCACCGTGCGGATGGTATTTACCCAACACGTCACCAACGGTACGTGCGGATTTTTTGTATTTTGCTGATGCCGAAAGACCAAGCTCTGACATTGCGTAAATGATGCGTCGTTGAACCGGTTTCAGACCATCACCAATGTATGGCAATGCACGGTCCATGATTACGTACATCGAGTAGTTCAGATAAGCGTCTTCAGTGAACTTGCGCATTGGCAACTGTTCAACGCCATCGTAGGTAATTTCTGTAGACATCCGTTAAACCTCTGCCATATCGCCGTTGCTTTGTAGCCAAGTACGACGGTCATCTGCTCGTTTCTTACCAAGCAGCATGTCCATCATTTCCATGGTCGCTGCAGAGTCATCAATGGTTAACTGAACCAGACGACGCGTATTTGGATCCATGGTGGTTTCACGCAACTGAAGTGGGTTCATCTCACCCAGACCTTTGAATCGTTGCACGTTGATTTTGGCTTTCTTCTTAGACAAGCGCTCTAATACACCATCTTTTTCGTCATCGTCTAAGGCATAGAATACTTCTTTGCCACAGTCGATACGGTATAGAGGCGGCATCGCGACGTAGATATGACCAGCTTCAACCAGCGCACGGAAGTGACGAGTGAACAGCGCGCATAACAGCGTTGCGATGTGCAAACCGTCCGAGTCCGCATCGGCAAGGATACAGATTTTACCGTAACGAAGGCTGTCTAGGTTGTCGCTGTCTGGGTCAATACCCAGAGCAACTGAGATATCGTGCACTTCTTGAGATGCAAGCACTTGATCGGCAGAAACTTCCCACGTGTTTAGGATCTTACCGCGCAGTGGCATCACCGCTTGAAACTCACGATCACGCGCTTGTTTAGCAGAACCGCCCGCCGAGTCACCCTCCACGAAGAAGATTTCGGTGCGGTTGAGGTCTTGCACAGAACAGTCTGTCAGTTTGCCTGGTAGAGCAGGACCTGATGCAACCTTCTTACGCACAACCTTTTTGCTTGCACGCATACGGCGGTGTGCGTTCGCGATACACACTTCCGCTAACTGCTCAGCCAGCTGTGGTTTTTCATTCAACCAAAGGCTAAACGAATCTTTAACGACGCCTGATACAAACGCTGCTGTTTGACGAGACGAAAGACGCTCTTTAGTTTGGCCAGCAAATTGTGGGTCTTGAATCTTAACCGACAGTACATATGAACAACGGTCGAAAACGTCATCACCAGTTAGCTTCACGCCACGAGGCAATAAGTTGCGGAATTCACAGAACTCGCGCATTGCATCAAGCAAGCCTTGGCGTAGGCCATTTACGTGTGTACCTCCCTGTGCAGTAGGGATAAGGTTCACGTAACTTTCCGTGATCATCTCGCCGCCTTCCGGCTGCCAGATTACCGCCCAGTTTGCCGCTTCAGTTTCTGCTGAGAACTCACCAGTAAATGGTTCTTCTGGTAGAACGGTATAGCCTTTCACACCTTCCGCTAGATAGTCTTTAAGACCATCTTCGTAGTGCCATTTGTAGTCTTTGTTGTTTACTTTATCGGTAAACGTAATCTCTAGACCCGGGCAAAGTACCGCTTTCGCACGCAGGTTATTCACCAAACGAGTTACTGAGAAGTTCGCAGAGTCAAAGTACTTTGTATCTGGCCAGAAATGCACGCTGGTACCACGGTTACGACGGCCACATGTACCGGTTACGGTTAGATCAGAAACCTTGTCACCATGTTCGAAAGCAATCTCATAAATTTGACCGTCACGACGAACTGTCACTTCAACACGTTTAGATAGCGCATTTACTACAGAGATACCTACACCGTGCAGACCACCAGAGAATTGGTAGTTCTTGTTAGAGAATTTACCACCTGCGTGAAGCTTACATAGGATCAGTTCAACGCCTGATACCTTTTCTTCTGGGTGGATATCAACAGGCATGCCTCGACCATCATCGATCACTTCTAATGATTGGTCAGCATGTAGGATGACTTGTACTTTTGAGGCATGTCCGGCAAGCGCTTCATCGACACTGTTATCGATAACTTCTTGGCCCAAGTGGTTTGGGCGCGCTGTATCCGTATACATCCCTGGTCGGCGACGTACTGGCTCTAAGCCATTCAGTACTTCAATGGCACCAGCATTATATTGTTCAGTCATATTACGGAATTGTTCTCAAAGTTTACTTGTTTCTCAAACTTCACATTTATGCGAACCATATTCGAGAAACGAAAAAGCTACCCTGTCTGCCCCCTTCCCATTGGTAAGAGCATGCATAACAAAGTAGTCAGGGCTTCATACCCTTAAGTTCTTTTTGGCAAAACATAGTCGGAAAGCAGACCGACTATGTCAAGAAACGGTTGGATATGGCAATGAAAACTATGAGCCTATTCCAATCGTCTCGTTAGTATTACAGTTTTAAGAACTCTATGATTTGAGCAGGATAACGCTCAAAGCCAATAAAACTGTGATCACCGCCGTCTTCTACCGTTTGTTTCGCTTGCGCGAACTTTTCAACGGCCTGGCGATAGTCCAATACTTCATCTTCTGTTTGCTGCAACAACCAAAAGGAGTCAGGAGACGCGATGCTTTGTACATCAAGAGCTTTTAGCTCGTCAATATGACAGGCTTCAAGTGTATAGGTTTCGTGCGTATAAGGGTTGGTTTGCTCACCTAAGTAATCCACTAACAGCTCATATGGCTTCACTGCCGGGTTAACGACAACCGCTCGGAAACCAAACTTGGCATTTAGCCATGTCGACATATAACCGCCCAGCGAACTGCCAACCAAGCCAATATTATAGTCATTCTTATGCTGCTCAACGATATCAAGCAAGCACTGCGCGGCAAGTTCAGGGAAACACGGTAACTGAGGTACGATAACCTTGATATCCGATCGTTGCTGTTCACAGTACACTTTCATTAAGTTTGCTTTCATTGAAAGCGGTGAGCTGTTAAAGCCGTGAATATAAAGCAACAGGGAGGGTTTGCTCATGATTGCCTCATGTAAAAAAGTAAGCCCGAACATTAAGGTTCGGGCATAGTAATGATTAGTATCCGTTTGAGGTAAAGTCCGGTTGGAACTGGCCATCCGGCAATCGGTTCACTTGCGTGGAGATATCGCCATTACTGTGCAACTCCAGCTCTCGCCAACCAGGTGATTCAGTGTCTAAGGCGAAGTCATCAGAGTCCGGTTTGAATTGCACGCAAGTCGACGGCGTTGCCATTACACGGATGCCATTATCCAAAACATTCATGTCTTGATGAACATGGCCGCATAAAATGCCCTTTACGTTTTCAAAGCGATTCACCACTTGCCAAAATGCTTCCGCATCTTTCAACGTATGCTGATCTAACCAAGCACTGCCAACCAACAGAGGATGGTGATGTAAAAGTACCAGTGTATGTCGCTGTGGATTTTCTGCGAGCTTTTCTTCCAGTAATGTCAGCTGTTGGTCACTCAATCGCCCATGAGGTACACCCACGACCTGAGAATCTAAAAGTATCAACTGCCAGTACTCGCCGAGCATCAAGTGTTCAACGGATTGTATTTGAGGAGATGGTAGTACACTGCCCATATTAGGCTTGTAATCGTGATTACCAGGAAGCCAGAAACAATCTTTTTCCAGCGGAGCGATGCCTTCAGCAAAACGCTGATAAGACTCTGCGCTGTGATCTTGTGAAATATCACCAGTTGCTAAAATGTAGTCAAACTGCACCTGACGATGGAGAATCTCTTGCACCACGGCCGTGAAGCTGTCGGCAGTTCTTACGCTCAACAAGCTGCCCTCATCTGCAGCAAACAGATGAGTATCCGTGATTTGTAATAGCTTTATACTGTCACTAGATAATTGCAAAATGAAAACCTGATTCGTCCACTATTGTTCTTTGTTGTTTTCCCTTAGTGAGCTGACCATCAATTGAAGGCAAGTGGTGTTCTACTAATACCACTTCGTAAACAGAACGTCAGCCATTCACCAAGGAACGTATTAAGCTGATGCTTTTCATCTTTTTGCATCAACTGGTCGTTGGGATAATCATATTTAGCTTTGATACGAGAGAATTCTCCACCTGAACATACTTCAGCAACTCTCGCGTCGTGATAAAGCCTGACAGACATCGTCGGTAAAGGAAACACTGGCGTCTCATCACTCTGACATATCTCAACAACTGTGGTGTATTTTGTGATTTCATTCACGGTCAATTGGTAGACCATGCTCGCCGCTTGATAGCAGCGGATATCACCAACTTCGGCAGAGGCAGGTAGCAAAGCATTCAACTTAGCGTAGTTGGTCTCATACGTTCTCATTAGACCCGCTAAGTCGACATGGTATCGTCGTTTTTCAGCTACTTGTGCCATTACTCATTCTCCACCGTAGGGGGAACTCCCCATTGTGACTTCAATTCCTCATGGTTCAGTTGCAGCCATTGCAATGCAATGATAGATGCACCATTCTCGAATTTACCGTCTTTCACCCATTGATACGCGGTTTCACGACTAAGGACATGGACTCGAATATCTTCATCTTCATAGTCTAAACCATGAATGCCATGCGCTTTAGTTGCGTCCACTTCTCCAACGAACACATCCAATTTTTCCGAACAACCACCAGAAGAGGGATAATAAGAGGTAACCGAAGTGACACGTCCCACTTGGATGCCAGCTTCCTCTTCTGCTTCACGACGAATCACTTCTTCTGCTGATTCATCACGATCAATCATGCCAGCAACAATTTCAAGTTGCCAAGGATGGGAATGCTCTAAGGCGCCAACTCGAATCTGTTCGATGATCACAACCTGATCAGTTTTAGGATCATATGGCAACATAGCAGCAGCATGACCACGCTCGAACATTTCGCGTTCAACAACATCACTCCACCCACCAGCAAACAATCTATGCTTAAAACGGTATTTCACCATTTTAAAGAAGCCTTGAAATACGGTTTCTTTTGAGATTATTTCCACATCCTGTGGAGTAAAATCATTCTGTTGCTTGTCACACTGTTGCATTCAGCACCTCTTTGAGTGAATCGTGTAGTTTACTCATTGTTCTAAGCTTGCTCAAAGGACATTGCTCAACTTTTTATATAATAGTTATAAATAATTTTAAGCAAATCCCAAAAATTTATTGCACGAGTGGATAATTAAGTGTAAAAAAGTGCAAAGTTTAGAGTAAATATCGTTCAAATTGAGTTAAACTACTGAGAATTAACCAATCTATTGACCGCGGGAATAGAAAATGAAAAAACTGCTTCCACTTTTTATCAGTGCAGCGCTAGGTAGTATGAGTACATCTGCATGGGCAGACTCTCTTGCAGAAATCTACGATTTAGCAAAACAAAATGATCCTCAACTACTGAGTGTTGCAGCACAGCGCGACGCTGCTTTTGAAGCAATCAACTCTAGCCGCAGTGCCCTATTACCTCAGATCAACTTAACAGCAAGTTATGATATCAATAGAGGTGACCTAGACAAAGACCGTACAGGTAAGGTCTCAACTGATAACAATCAATTATCTGCAGGTGTTGGTTTTACCCAAGAACTTTACAACCGAGCTTCTTGGATCACGCTAGATACTGCTGAGAAAACCGCGCGCAAATCAGATGCATCCTACGCGGCAACACAACAAGGCTTAATCCTACGAGTTTCTCAAGCATACTTTGAAGTGCTACGAGCAAAAGATAACCTAGTGTTTGTTCGCGCAGAAAAAGCAGCCGTTGGCCGTCAGCTAGAACAAACAAAGCAACGCTTTGAAGTAGGTCTATCAGCAATCACTGACGTACACGATGCTCAAGCTCAATACGATGCTGTGCTAGCAGATGAAGTATTGGCAGAAAACTCATTGATCAACAGCTATGAGTCTCTTCGTGAGATCACTGGCCAAGAACATAAAAACCTGAATATTCTTGATACTGCGCGTTTCTCCGCAAGCCCATCGAACGCAACAGCAGAAGCTTTGATCGACCAAGCAAAAACTGAAAACTTGAGCCTATTGTCTGCACGTATCTCACAAGATATTGCTCGCGATAACATCTCTCTAGCAAGCTCTGGCCACTTGCCAACGCTTTCGCTAGATGGCGGATACAACTACGCAGATACAACAAATAGTAGCGACGACCAAACTGCTGATGGCTTTAACATCGGCGTTAACCTAGCGGTCCCTCTATACACTGGTGGCAACATTACTTCTAAAACTAAACAAGCTGAATTCGCCTACGTAGCAGCAAGTGAAGATTTAGAAAAAGAATACCGCAGCGTAGTCAAAGACGTTCGAGCTCAAAACAACAACATTAATGCTTCAATTGGTGCGTTAAAAGCGTATGAGCAATCTGTTGTTTCTGCGAAATCTGCGCTAGAAGCGACAGAGGCAGGTTTTGATGTAGGTACTCGTACCATCGTAGACGTTTTGGACTCAACTCGTCGTCTATATGATGCCAACAAAAACCTATCCAATGCTCGTTACGATTACATCTTAAGCGTACTTCAATTGCGTCAAGCAGTTGGTACACTAAGCGAGCAAGATGTCCTAGATGTTGATGCGGGTCTGAAGCCAGCAAAATAACCATAGATATCTAAGTAACACGCAAACGCCAGTTGGTTTCCAACTGGCGTTTTTTGTTGGGGTAAGTAACCAAGCCAAGTGCGCGTTAGATCCTCTCCCCTTTCGAAGGGGAGGGTTAACCTCCTCTCACTCCCCCTTAAAAAGGGGGAGGACTGGAATGCGTTTGTGGTTAGATTCACTCCTCCAAAAACAACAAAGGTCGCTCGAAAGCGACCTTTAATAATCAATTTGGCGAGAAACGAATTAGCCTTTACCGCCTTTGATGGCATTGATGATTTCACTGGTTGAGCAACCATCTTCGAAGTTAAGTACGCGAACTTCACCACCTGCGGCAATCACTTCTTTACCACCAGCAATCTCTTCTGGTTTATAGTCGCCGCCTTTCACTAGCAAGCTTGGTAGCACTTCCGAGATTAAACGTTGAGGCGTGTCTTCACTGAAAGGCACAACCCAATCTACTGCGCCAAGGCCTGCTAATACTGCCATACGGCGATCAGTTGGGTTTACTGGACGACCAGGACCTTTTAGGCGCTTAACGGAATCGTCGGTGTTTACCGCTACGATTAGGCGATCACCTAGTTCAGCCGCGTGATTTAAGTAAGACACATGACCAGCGTGTAGAATGTCGAAACAGCCATTGGTCATCACAACCTTCTCACCTTTCGCACGAGCTTTCTTCACCGCTTCAATCAGTGCTTGCTCTGAAATCACGCCGTAGTCTGTATCTTGGCTACCGTGAATCGCTTCCGCTAACTCAATCTCAGACAGCGTTGATGTACCTAGCTTACCAACCACAACACCTGCGGCTGCGTTTGCTAGTGCACACGCTTCTTCAAATGATTTACCCGCAGCAACAGAAGCAGCCAATACAGAGATAACCGTGTCGCCAGCGCCTGTTACGTCGTACACTTCTTTCGCTTGAGTTGGCAAATGGAACGGCTCATGGCCACGACGGATAAGTGTCATGCCATTTTCACTGCGTGTTACCAATAGTGCTTCAAAATCGAATTCCTCGACCAGTGCTAGTGCTTTTTCTACCAGCTCTTGATCAGACTTCACTTTGCCGACCACATCTTCAAACTCTTTCATGTTTGGTGTCAGCAGTGTCGCACCACGGTAGCGCTCAAAATCAGCACCTTTCGGATCGATGAAGACTGGAATATTCGCTGCACGTGCTTTTTGGATGTATGCCTGAACGTGCTCCAAAGAACCTTTCGCGTAGTCAGACATGATCACAGCTTTCACTGCAGGCAGCGCCGTTTCCATACGAGACAGCACTGGCTCTGGATCGGTGTTCTCGAACTTGTCTTCGAAATCCAGACGAATCAATTGCTGACCACGGCTCATGACGCGAAGCTTAGTGATAGTTGGGTACTCTGGCAGTGCAACGAAGTCGCATTTCACTTTTAGTGAATTCAACGTTTCCGTCAGTACTTTCGCAGGTTCATCCATCCCCGTTAGACCAACAATATGAGCATGGCCGCCAAGTGAAGCAATATTCATTGCCACGTTCGCAGCACCACCAGGACGCTCTTCATTGTTTTCTACTTTAACAACAGGTACTGGCGCTTCAGGAGAAATACGTCCAGTTGGGCCATACCAGTAACGATCTAGCATGACATCGCCGATGATGAGCACACCAGCGCTGTTGTAATCAGGTAGAATTGGTTTCATTATTGGTCTCCAAAAATTAAATCGTGGTGAGTTTAACACAGCCTTTTTCTAGGCTGAACCTTGCACATAACTTCTGCTTAGGCGAACCATTGATTCCATGCTTGCTTCACCCACTCTCGCTCGGCAACAAACTTATCTTCCGCCACATCGGCATCCAAATTAAGTAAGTTACGACGATGAATCTCATCACGCATCGAGGTATACGCTCGAGTTAACTGCATTGCTTGGTCTTCTTCCATGACACCTTGAGCAATCAAAGTTTCAAAAATACGCACGTTATCACACCAGCGAATCAGCTTCGGTTTACTGTGACTGTAGTTGAGCACAAGATATTGGGCGAGAAATTCGATATCGGTGATGCCGCCTTTATCTTGCTTGAGCATAAAGCGATCGGACTTTTTCCCACCTAGATGATCACGCATTTTCTCACGCATATCGACGACGTCTTTCTTCAGTGCGTTTTGGTCGCGCTGTTTACACAACACATCATGACGCGTGTTGTGGAAAGCAATCGCTAATGGCTCGTCACCATAGATCATGCGAGCACGTACTAACGCCTGATGCTCCCATGTCCACGCATCTTGGTGTTGATAATCATCAAACGCGTCGGTTGGGCTGACCAACAAACCCGAAGCGCCAGATGGACGTAAGCGAGTGTCCACTTCGTACAGAATGCCTGATGCGGTGCGGGTCGAAAAAATATGAATGATGCGCTGCGCCAAGCGCAAATAGAACTGGCGGCCATCAATCTCTTTCTTACCATCGGTGTAAACGTTCACTGGGCAGTCATGCATAAATACGATATCAAGGTCTGAGTTATAGCCCAGTTCCCAACCACCCACTTTACCGTAACCAATTACGGCGAAACCTTTGCCTTCTCGATCTTTGACATGAGTTGGCTCGCCATACTTTTCCGACACTTGCAACCAAGCTTGGTTCACGACGGCTTCAACGATGGCTTCTGCTAGGTAGGTTAAGTGGTCACTCACTTTCATCACTGGTAATACACCAGCAATATCTGCCGCAGCGATACGTAGGATGCAAATTTGCTTGAACTGGCGCAGCGCTTCCATCTGTTGCTCCATATCGTCTTCAGGAATACGAGCAAGGAAATCACGCAACTCAGTTTGGTAGCTGTTTAATGGGATTGGATTGTATAGATGCTGAGGGTCAATCAGCTCATCAAGCAGGATTGGGTAACGCGATAGCTGCTCAGAAATCATTGGACTTGCAGTACACAAGCGAACCAATTGTACCAAGGCTGCCGGATGCTCATCGAGCAATTCAAGGTAGGTCGTGCGGGTGCAGATGTTATGCAGCAAGTGCAGGACACGCGGCAAGCCAAATTGCGCATCTGGGTGAGAAAATACTGCATCGAAAACTTTCGGCATCAACTTAGTCAGTACTTCACGACCGCGAGGGCCAAGTGTTTTCTTAGCTAAATCCGCTTTGAACTGCATGATGGTTTTTGCCAACTCTTCAAAGTTATCTACTTTGATATCCTGCTGCAGAACGTTTTCTAACACATCTTGCTTAGTTGCCATATCCCACAGCTCGTGGAAGTGACGCGCGACCGCTTCAGTTTCGTCTTCTTCGTCATCACCAATTAAGCTTTCAAATACCTTATGAACATTCGCCATGTGTTGCTGGGTTTGGGCAATGAGCTCCTTCCAAGATTCAAAGCGCATCGCCGTCGCAAGCTTCAGCTGTTCGTCTTCACAACCAGGCAAGGTTTGAGTTTGTTTATCTGCCATCGCTTGTAGTAGGTTTTCTAGCTGACGAAGGTACTTGTATGCAGCTTCAAGGTTATCTACTTCTGGCTGAGTAAGCTGACCTAGCTCCCCGATGGCGTTCAAGGTTTCGAGTAAACCACGACCACGTAAAGATGGCTCGCGACCACCGCGAATCAACTGGAATACTTGAGCAATAAACTCAATTTCACGAATGCCACCAGCGCCTAATTTGATGTTGTTACTCAAACCACGACGGCGTACTTCGCTACTGATCATCGATTTCATACGACGCAGCGATTGAATCGCACTAAAGTCGATATAGCGACGGAAAACAAACGGGCGCAGCATCTGACGCAACTCTTGATATTGCGGATACATTTCGCTGCCCATCACGCGCGCTTTGATCATCGCGTAGCGTTCCCAATCACGTCCTTGCTCTTGGTAGTAATCTTCTAGAGCAGCATAGCTCATAACCAATGGGCCGCTCTCGCCAAATGGACGTAATCGCATATCCACGCGGTAACAGAAACCATCAAAAGTTTGCTGATCGAGTGCCTTTATAATGCGCTGACCTAAGCGAGTAAAAAACTGGGCATTAGCAATACTGCGTCGTGCACCTTGGGTCTCGCCATTTTCTGGATAAGTGAAAATCAGGTCGATATCGGAAGAGAAGTTCAACTCACCGCCACCTAGCTTACCCATGCCGATGATCAGCATAGGCTGCGCTTCACCTTCGGCATTGGTTGGCGTGCCCCATTCGTTGCAGCAAATCTTGTATTGCCATTGGTAAGTTTCGAAGATCATCGCTTCGGCTAACTGGGATAAGTGGCTGAGTGACTCTTCTAGAGTCCACATCTGCGTGAAATCTTTCCAGGCAATATAAACCATTTCACGATTTCGGAACTGGCGCAGTACCCGATGCCCTGCCATCTCATCTTGGCACTCAGCGAGTAATGCAGCAAGACGCTCTCGGTAACCCTGTTGTCGGCTGCTTTCTGCCAGCATTGTCGGCAATTCCTGGGCCAGTTTGTCATCACGATGAATAGCCTCAGTGATAAACTTGCTTAAGCCAGATACAAAATGAAATTGCTCAGTAATCTCAGTTGGCCATTGTTGATAATATCCCGCTTGTTCCGCATTTTGTACGGCAGAATCAGCGATAGAAATCAGTGACGAAGGCAGCTGCATTTTTCTTCCTTGTGTGAAAAGCACTGTGGTATCACTCTTTTATACCAGAGTTGGCACAAATAAAAACGCCCACAAAAGGTTTGTGGGCGTTTTATCAAAGCTTGTCAGCCTTTAGACTTGAAAGGATTTTATCTTCTTATCTAACTCTTCTGCATTGTCTTGCATCATTTCGGAAGTTTCCAGCAGTTCAGTAATCACCACAACGGAGGCTTCTACAAGCTCACGAACATTGGTTAAGTTCTGGCTCATATCTTCTGCAACACTACTTTGCTGACCTGAAGCGGTTGCAATCTGGAAGTTCATATCGTTGATTTGCGTTACTTGCCCAACAATACCATCCAACTCACTACCTGCATTTGATACCAGCTCTACACCTTCAGCGGCTTCAACCACACTTTTCTCCATCAGCTCCACCGCTGAAGTAGCGCTCGCTTGAAGCTGAGTGATCATCTCTTGGATTTCTACCGTTGCTTGTTGGGTTCGTTGAGCAAGGTTACGAACTTCATCCGCAACCACCGCAAAACCACGACCCGCTTCACCAGCACGCGCAGCTTCAATCGCAGCGTTCAGCGCTAGCAAGTTTGTCTGCTCGGAAATACCTTGAATGGTACCAACCACACTACCGATAGCATCCACACGCTCTTCCACTTGGTTTACCGCACTTGCTGAAGATGCAATATCTGAAGACAGTTCGCTCATCTTAGACATGGTATTTTGTAAGAACTGTTGACCAGTTACCGCTTGGGTTGATGCTTGCTCAGTAAGGGAAGAAGCCGCTTGAGCATGGTCAGCAACGGTTTGGACCGTCGAAGACATCTCACTCATCGCGGTAGCAAGTTGATCAATTTCGTTAAACTCTTCCTGTGCCGACTCTTTTGTTTCAGACATGCTGAGTGTCATTACTTCAGTAAGCGTTGCCAGTTCATCGGATGCATTAATCTGCATTTGAATCACGTCATGCAACTGGCGACGGGTTTTCTCCAACTCACGAGCTACATCACCGTACTCATCTTTACAGTCCATTCCGAATGGCACTGAAAGATCCTTGCTCGCCATGAGTTTAATCGCATCATTCAAATACTGTGTCTGACGTAACATCACACGCGCTGCCGCCAAAAGTAGTACAACAAATACCGCAATGAGTAACGCTGTTTGCCAAGCAACTTGTGTTAGATAAGCCTCATAATGTTGTTGGGCAACGTGTTCGTTCTGTGTCGCCGCGAGTAGTGAATCGTAGAATGTGCTCGCATCCCAAAGTTGTTTCGCCACGATTAAGACGGTACTAAATACCATCAGCATGACCATTTTCGGAACGAGCTTAATGTCGGAAATAACCCTTTCCCATGGCTTGAATGCCAGCTTTTCCATTGTCAGTTCTCCACTGAGTCTTATATAGTCTTTATGTTTCGCCAACTTATAGTCACAGTTGTGCTATTTATTTCGAGCTTCGTATGAAAAGCAATAATACCAAAGACAGCACTAAACCGATGAGCCTGCTGTCACTGATCCTGTCATTTATGGCGCTATTTGTGATCTCAGGCTTACTATTTTTGCCCATTACACATGAAACCCGTCAGGTTCTTATCGGTCTCGATTTTATAATCTGTAGTATTTTTCTACTGCAGCTCACCATAGATTTGATCCGAGCCACAGATCGTCGGTTATATTTCAAACAACACTGGATCGATTTTGTGGCAAGCATCCCAATGATCGAACCTCTTCGCTTTGCACGCCTGTTTCATATTTTGCGCGTAATTTTGGTACTTAGATCATCAAAGTTCATTCTTTATCAGCTCAAAAATAACCGTAGAGAGACTACTTTAGCTTCAATTTTATTGTTGATGGTGGTGCTGATTACTCTTGGTTCTAGTGCCATGTTGTTCATTGAAGGGCAGAATCCAGAATCAAACATCCAAACTGGTACAGACGCTTTATGGTGGGCATTTGTCACCATCTCAACCGTTGGTTATGGTGATCATTATCCAGTGACAACTGGTGGTAAATTACTTGCCGTACTGATCATTATTTGTGGCGTGGGTATCTTCGGTATGATTTCTGGTTTGATTACGTCGATTCTTACCGCTCCAACCCGACAACAAGATCATCGCTCGAAAAACAAAGAAAAGCTGTTAGAGCAAGTATTGGATAGACAAGAACAGATCTTAAATCGACTGCAATCCATCGAAGATGAATTGCATGAGCAGAAACAACAGGCAAAAAAATAGGACCTTGCGGTCCTATTTGTTTTTTATTCTTGCCAGTATGGTTCAACTTCAACACCGATAGCACGAGTCTGATCCATCGCATGTAAGATTGAACGTTCTTGACGGTGCAACCAACGTTCTAATTGCTCTTGCTCTTCCCCTTCTAACATACCGATTAATGGTAGTAGATGGTTCAACATTAACAGATCATCGATACCATGGACCAAGTCAGCCCAAGGTAATCGGAACGTATTGCGCTCTTCTGCATCGTACAAGCTCGCAAATCCAATACCAGTGTACAAGTTACGTAGCAAGCGATAGCGTTGATCCACGTACTCTTGTGCAGACAGTTCGCGTTCTGCTGGGAAAGCTTCCATCAGCTCCGCCCAAGTACGATCAAGTTGCTTTACCGAGAAAGGCAGGATATTACTCGACATCTTCTCACGCGCTTTGTCATCTAAGAATGGCTGCCAACCTCGCGTCAAAATCCAGCGACTCAAATCAAGTAGCAAACCGGTATAACGTGCCGAACTTAATAGCTCTAACACCTCTTCACGGCTTGGTAGTTCACCCAATTGTTGTGTCAGCTCAGAGACAAGGAACTTACGCGCATCAAGTTTGCGCAGTACGTTACCTTTATCGTCCAATAGCTCTTCTAAGTGTGCGTGCTCATCTAGCCACTCTAGCTCTTCTTCTAGCCACTTCATTTCTTGACGAAGAATTGCACTGGCGCGACGCGGCACCATACTGCCAAAAATAGTAAAGGTTTGGCGAATAAAGCGAATCGCATTGACGATTTCGCGCAGAGATTCCACGCAATCACGTTCTGTAAAGATTTGCTCGTGGTAATGCCAATGGGACAACGCATGCTCTAGAGAATTGATAAAACAGTATTCGACCGTGTCATTTTTGCTGCTATCCACTAAAGAAAGTGGCTTCACTTCATCACCGACATAACCACTAGCCAAGCGATAGCCTTTTGCCGCTTTGCTTAAGTTACCAAGGCGCATACCACCCGCTTCGCACAAGCTGCGAGCAAGCGTAAATAGCGCATCTGTCTGGCCAGATTTCAGCTCAAGCTCAACTTCACAGATAGGATCTTGTTTCTCTTCACCATCTTCACCTAGGGCAATCACGGCCCCTTGGTCGAAGGCAACTTCGATCTGGCTGCCATCCGGCATACCAATCAACCATTGTTCACGAGTAAAGTTAGTAGAGAATAGCGGTGTCAGTTCCGCTTGCAGCGTTGCGACCTCTTTACCAGTTGGCCAGATATCAGAAGGATGAAGCGTGAGGTCTGGCTCATTACTGGTGTGCTCAGCGTTGTATTCTGGTCTTTGATGAAGGCCCGCAACAACGCGTCCTGCTGTTTTCACAGTTTGGACAAAAACATCATCAAAACGGCGAATTCTTAAACCAATGTCGTGCTTTCTTAACCATTTATCAGCGGTATCAAAATAGGTGTTACCTAAGTCACGACTACTGTGCTGAAGTACTTTTGTTTCAGAAATTTTATCTCTTAAAGTTTCTGAAAATTCAGGAGAAACAAAAAACTTCAGTTCTATCTCGGTTTCCATAGCTATACCTTTCAAAGCAGATAGAAACAGGATATTGCCTAATTTCTCACACGGCAAGAAAGAAATATCACCCGAATGATGATCTAAAACAGTTTAAATGAGCGATTTAATGCGTTAACATGCGCGCCTTTATAGCCATCGTTCAACATTTCGCCAAGAAATGGTGTATGTTTTTTTAAGGTTATAGCTATTAGGTTGAATGACCATGCCAGTAAATACAATTATGGGGTTATTTGCAAAGTCCCCAATTAAGCCTTTGCAGCGCCACGTTGTGTGTGTCAACGAATGTTGTTCACACCTAGTTAAGTTCTTTGAAGTCTCTTCAAAGGGTGACTGGGAAAAAGCATCTGAGATCCGTTCTCAAATTTCTCACTTAGAGAAAGAAGCGGACGTGCTAAAACGTGAAATCCGTCTAAAACTGCCTCGCGGTTTGTTTATGCCAGTCGATCGTACTGACATGCTTGAGCTTCTGACTCAACAAGACAAACTTGCTAACTTGGCAAAAGACATTGCTGGCCGTGTATATGGTCGTCAACTTGTCATTCCTGAGGTTCTCCAACCAAACTTCCTCGCATACGTTCAACGTTGTCTTGATGCGGCTGACCAGGCGCAAAAAGTAATCAACGAACTTGATGAACTCCTAGAGACCGGCTTCAAAGGCCGCGAAGTAACGCTCGTTGCTGAAATGATTCATCAATTGGACGTTATTGAAGATGATACCGATGCAATGCAGATTGAACTTCGTCAACAACTAATGACGATTGAATCTGGCATGAACCCTATCGATGTCATGTTCTTGTACAAGATTCTTGAATGGGTAGGTGGTATTGCCGACCAAGCGCAGCGCGTAGGTGCTCGTTTGGAAGTCATGCTATCTCGATCTTAAAACATAAGTTAACGACATAACGAAGAGCATTATTAACACGAGTCCAGTGGACGATGACAATATTCATCGTCTTCTGGTTTGACGCGCGTAAAATTTTGCTCCGCTTGTTATAAAACAACTAGGTATTACGATGGATATCCTTGCGAACTACGGCACTGTCCTGATTATTGTTGCAGCGATTTTTGGTTTCATGATGGCGATTGGTATTGGCGCGAACGACGTTGCTAATGCTATGGGTACATCTGTAGGTTCAAAAGCGCTAACCGTAAAACAAGCGATCATCATTGCGATGATCTTCGAATTTGCGGGTGCATATCTTGCAGGTGGTGAAGTAACCGACACTATCCGTAAAGGTGTTATCGAAACATCTCTATTTGCTAGCCAACCTGACATTCTTGTCTACGGTATGATGTCAGCGCTTCTTGCCGCTGGTACTTGGCTTCTACTTGCTTCTTACATGGGCTGGCCTGTGTCTACTACTCACTCAATTATCGGTGCGATCATCGGTTTTGCTTGTGTATCTGTAGGTACTGAAGCGGTTGACTGGAGCAGTGTTCAAGGGATTGTCGGTAGCTGGATTATTACTCCGGTTATCTCAGGCTTCTTTGCTTACGTCATTTTTGTCAGCGCACAGCGTCTGATCTTTGATACTGAGAACCCACTATTCAACGCAAAACGTTTCGTTCCAGTTTACATGTTCATCACGACTATGGTGATTGCACTTGTAACTATCAAGAAAGGTCTGAAACACGTTGGTCTTCACCTAAGCAATGGCGAAGCATGGATGTGGGCAGCAATCGTATCTGCAGCAGTAATGGCTGGCGGTTACTTCTACATTCAGAAAAAATTCGCAGATCGCGAAGAAGACCGCAGCTTTGCTGGCGTAGAAGGCATCTTCAGCGTACTAATGGTTATCACGGCGTGTGCGATGGCATTCGCTCACGGCTCAAACGACGTAGCTAACGCGATCGGTCCACTGTCTGCTGTTGTTTCAACAGTTGAGCACATGGGTGAAGTAACAGCGAAAAGCACAATCGCATGGTGGATTCTTCCTCTAGGTGGTTTCGGTATCGTGGTTGGTCTTGCAACACTAGGTCACAAAGTAATGGCGACGGTTGGTACAGGTATCACTGAACTAACACCAAGCCGTGGCTTTGCTGCTCAGTTAGCAACAGCATGTACAGTCGTTCTTGCATCTGGTACTGGTCTACCTATCTCTACAACGCAAACACTAGTTGGTGCTGTTCTAGGTGTAGGTTTTGCTCGCGGTATCGCAGCACTGAACCTAGGCGTAGTTCGTAACATCGTGGCATCATGGATTGTTACACTACCAGCCGGCGCACTATTGGCAGTGGTATTCTTCTACGGCCTACAAGCGGCATTCTCGTAAGAACCACGAGTCCATAGATTGTTAGCGTATTGTCATTATTGACTCAAACGCACAGAAAGGGAGGCTTTGCCTCCCTTCTTTGTTGCACCGACGTTTGAAACTGCATAATATTCGTCTATTTCCGGCTCCAATAATTCGGTGCCAAAGCTGTATCCAAGAAAATCGTTAAGGGATTTACTGTGAAAAAACTAATCATCACGGTTTTGTTTACTTTGCTAGCAGCGCCAACTGCACTAGCGGCAGACCGTTATATTTCTGATGACCTATTCACTTTTATGCACTCTGGTCCAAACAACACTTACCGCATTATGGGTAGTGTTAACGCAGGTTCTAAAGTACAACTGCTTCAAACCAATAAAGACACGGGTTACACCCAGGTACGTGACTCACGTGGCCGTACAGGTTGGGTACAAAGCAAATTCGTAACCAACCAAGAAAGCATGGCTATTCGCTTACCTCGTGTAGAAAAAGAACTGAAAGAAGTGAAAGAACAACTGGCAAACGCACGTCAGAATTCAGACACTGAAAAAGCAGGTCTCGTTACATCACTAGAAACGCGTAACCACCAGATCTCTGACCTAGAGAAGAAATACTCTGAGATCAGCGATCAACTCACATCTGCACAAACAGAAAACCGTGAGCTTCGCGCAAAACTAGATACACAGAAAGATGACATGCTACTGAAGTACTTTACTTACGGTGGTGGTGTCGCTGGTATTGGTCTGCTATTTGGTTTGGTTCTTCCTCACGTGATGCCACGCAGAAAGAAATCGCCAGCAGGTTGGGCATAAAAATACCCCATTCGAACAAAATAAAAGCCAGTCGACTAGACTGGCTTTTTCGTTTTAAGTTCGAAAGCTAACCTTGCCACTCATACAACGCTGGAATACGGATCTGTTCTCCTTGGAACTCAACAATAACAGATTGAGGTTGAATTTCTTTTAGCGTTACTTGCCCGTCAACAACATCACCTTGATGGTACTCTACGTTATTGATCTTAACCCAGCGTCGATGGGTATCACTTGAATACATGTGTGTTTGAAGGTTTAGAGCCGGAAGACGCCCACGCCATTGCTGAGCATCTCGCTCTAGGTCATTAACCGCAACATCTTGTGTGATAGGTTGCTGCTGGTTACTTGCCAAAGCGTTTTCAACTTTCATTGCTAGATCCGGAGATAGTGAAGACAAGTCCAAATCATCGAGTGATAGTCCAAGGTCATCCTGGCTTTGAATGGTTGGGCTCGTTTGTTCAGTACGCATAGATGAAGCCAATTGCTCTTGCTCACCTTGTACAAAACCATTATCAGCATAGCCTTCTTCTACAAAGGTACCGATTTTCTGTGACCATTCCGCCGTTGGCCACTCACGAGGCAATTGCGCTAATTGTGCCTCTTGAGGATAGTTCAGGCTTTCAAACCTTGGTCTCACTTGAGTGAAGTCTGTTGTAACCTGTAATTCTGGAGTGTCTACCGCTTCAGGTACCGCAGACTCTTGGGAGAATAAATCCAAATACCAAGCAGCACCAACGGCAGTAAGGCTAACAGGTAATAAGAACAGCCCCACATGTTTCAATACTGACATTATGCCCCCTCCTCACTGATAAGCCCTAACACCGGAGCACTGGATTGCACACTCTGCTGTAAACGGTCCAACGTACGTTGACCTGCAATACCATCCACACCGATCCCTTGCCAACGCTGGAACAATTCAACTCGTTCTTTTAACTGACTATCAAAGATATCTGTACCTAAAGGCTGCTCGCTTACCGCCTCAGCTAAAAGCTGATCAAGTACTTCAATCGCAGGGCCTTCCATGTCTAAGCGTAAAGTGTCTTTCAGTGGCGCTTGCCATAACTCGATAATATTGCCCTGCCACAATGGTTTGAGCCATGACACAGGTAAACGAAGGCGTTGAGTACCATTAAGCACTTCGACTTTGTCATCACCAATCGCATACAAAATCACATAGCCAACTTGGCCTTGGTAGTTTAACTCTAAAATAACCGGGCGGTTTTGCTGCACTAATAGCGGCCATGTCGCCATTTTACGTTCACAGCGCATGGTTGATTGTGGCTCTGACAAACATAAGTTGTCACGGACAGAGGCTCGATATCCCCAAAGCTTATATAGCTCATTTACAGCTAAATTAGATTGTGTTTGTGCCAATAGCATATCGCGCTGTTCATTTGTCAGTTGCTCATTGACGACAGAAGCGGATACAGGTTGTCTCTGCACGACTTCCGCAGACTGAACCTTCATTGGTAACATCGGTGGCATTTGCTGCGTCACCGCCCAACCAATACCAAGAGCGACACAGACACCGATACCGACAGAGCCCCAAGCAGGCCATTCAAAACTGCGGCGAATCGGTTTATCTTGCTGATAAATCTCCGCTTGGAACTGCATCACCTCTTCACAAGCTTGATGCACCGTTTGTTTATCCACGACCACACTACCTTTGTGATAACTGATGTTCAGAGACTTATCACAAATCAGGTTTATTAGACGTGGAATACCGTGACTGTATTTGGCAATCAACTTGGTCGAGCTTCGATCAAACAGCTGTTTATCCCCACCAGCGGTATGTAGTCGGAACGTGATGTAGTCTGCGGTTTCCTTTTCATCCAGTGGTAGTAAGTGATAACGGCCTGTTATGCGCTGCGCAAGCTGACGTAACTGTGTCGTTTGCAATAAGCGTTGCAACTCTGGCTGACCGACCAAAAGCACTTTAAGTAGTTTTCGTGTATCCGTTTCTAGGTTAGTCAGTAAACGCAACTGTTCGAGTACATCTGCAGCTAAATGCTGTGCTTCATCAATCACTAGTAGCGTTTGCCAACCGGATTTATGGTTGTGCTTCAAATATTCATAGATGGCTTGATTTAGCTGCTTAAGCGTCGCTTCTTGTGGATAGGCAACGTTGAATTCATCACAGATAGCTTCCAGCAAATCTCGACTTGAGAAGGTCGGATTGAGGATTAACCCTGCTTTGGTGTCCTCATTCAAGTTCGCCAACATAGCTTTTGCAACCGTGGTTTTACCTGTTCCTACCTCGCCAGTTAGCATGGCAAAACCACCACCATCGCCTAACCCCGCTTGAAGGTGTGTAATCGCCTCTTTGTGACGCTGACTCAGATACAGATAACGCGAGTTTGGAACAATAGAAAATGGCAGTTCAACAAACCCAAAAAAGTCCTTATACATAGGATCTCCAGCTAAAACCCACCCGCTATTTAATCGGGAAATTCCTTCATAGACCTAAAAGAGACTGTTCATCTTCGTTTTAGTTCTTTTAGGAGTAATGCAAATTACCATTGCTTGCTACAATGTCCAACGGCATATCAATAAATTAAGAGGTAATGCGTGCAAGTTTATTTAGTTGGCGGTGCGGTTCGAGATCATTTACTTGGCATTGATAGCTATGACAAAGACTGGGTTGTGGTTGGAGCTACGCCAGAAATCATGCTCAGCCAAGGTTATACAGCAGTAGGTAAAGACTTTCCTGTGTTCTTGCACCCCAAAAGTAAAGAAGAGCACACCCTTGCACGAACTGAGAGAAAATCAGGCTCTGGCTATACCGGTTTTGAGTGCTTCTTTGATCAAAGCGTTACCTTAGAAGATGATCTGATCCGCCGCGATCTCACCATTAATGCCATGGCTATGGACGATAACGGCAAACTTTATGATCCCTATGGCGGCCAACAAGATCTACAAGCCAAACTGTTACGCCATGTTTCGAAGGCATTTAGCGAAGATCCTCTTCGTGTTCTGCGTGTAGCCCGTTTTGCCGCCAAGTTAGCACACTTAGGCTTTAGTGTAGCAGATGAAACCATGCTGCTTATGCGCGAAATGGCGAAGTCTGGTGAGCTGAGCACGCTAACACCAGAACGTGTTTGGCAAGAATGGTACAAGTCGCTTTCTACATCACGTCCAGATGTATTCTTATCTGTACTTAAAGAGTGCGGTGCATTAGCAGTCGTATTGCCTGAAATTGATGCACTTTTTGGTGTACCTCAACCTGAAAAATGGCATCCAGAAATCGATACTGGAGTCCATACCTTAATGGTGGCAGAACAAGCTGCAAAGCTCAGTAACTCGCTGCCAGTCAGATTTGCAGCGCAAGTACATGATCTGGGTAAAGGAGTGACGCCAGAAAACGAGTGGCCAAGCCATAAAATGCATTGTCACACTGGCTTGAAGCTGATTAAAAAGTTATGTGATCGCGTACGCGTACCGAATGAGTTTCGCGATTTAGCATTAATGGTGTGTGAGCAACACTCAAATATCCATCGTGCTGGCGAACTCAAACCACAAACCATCATTAAGATTCTTAACAAATTTGATGTCTGGCGTAAGTCCGAGCGCTTACAAGATATCTTGATTTGCTGCCAAGCCGATCATGCGGGACGCAAAGGGCTAGAGGACCAACCTTACCCACAAGCAGAACTGTTTATGCAAGCTTATCAAGCGGCGGCATCGGTCGATGTACAAGCGATTATCAAAGATGGCTTCAAAGGCCCAGCGATTCGTGATGAACAAGAGAAGCGTCGCATTGAAGCGGTCAGAGTCACGCTAGGAAAATAGACCAATAGGTACATAACGAACAAACAAAAACGCCCGCTTCATTAAGCGGGCGTTTTCATTTTGATTAGATTTAAGCCGTTAGCAGAAACGCAAACAGACCGAACCCTAAAATCAAACGGTAAATCACAAATGGGGTCATGCCCATACGTGAAATCATTCTCAAGAAGAAGTGGATACAGATGTAGGCACTGATGAATGATGTCACAATACCTGTCAGTAAGAAGCCCACGTGGACCGGCTCACCACTGGTTACCAATTTCATACCTAAGTAACCACCCGCAAGTGCAATGATTGGGATCGACATTAAGAATGAAAAGCGTGCCGCCGCTTCACGGGTGAAGCCTAAGTATAGTGCAGCAGTAATGGTTGCCCCCGAGCGAGAGGTACCAGGAATCATTGCCAACGCCTGCGCAACACCAATAAATACAGCTTTCTTCCAACCCGTTTGGTATTCATCCGCAATTTGCTCGGCGTTCTTATCTACCCACCATAGCAACAGACCGAAGACTATCGTCGTCGTTGCAATCACGTAAGCGCTGCGAAGATAAATCTCGATGATGTCTTTCATCAGCAGACCAAATACACACGCAGGGATCGTCGCAATCACGATCATCCATGCGAGCTTTGCTTCTTTACTACGATCGCCTTTGAAAATAGAAGAAAATAGCGCTTGGAATAAGATCATCACTTCTTGGCGGAAATAGATCACCACCGCCATCAACGTACCAACGTGGACAGCAACATCAAATGCTAAACCTTGATCTTCCCAACCCAAAATGGCCGAAGGTAAAATCAAATGGGCAGAACTAGAGATTGGCAAAAACTCTGTCAGACCCTGAATCAGAGCCAAAATAAAGGCTTCAAAGTAACTCATGTAAATAACTCAAAAATTAAAGCGAAAAAGAAACGGGTTTAAGCGAAGATACTGACTTCATGTTCAACCAGATATCTGCAATTGTTCGTCCATCACCGGGGATGACTAAATTCGGTTCGAGATCATACAGGGGTTTTGTGACAAAAGGATATTTATAGATATCACTTCGCGGTAACTCTGGCTTTTGCTGCGATATACTCTCACCAAATAGGACTATATCGAGATCTAAGGTTCGATCCTGATATTTCTGCGCATTTTCCTCACGCCCCCACTTAAATTCAATCTCGCGCAAACGAACACTCAACTCTTCGAGTGACAACTCTGTAACAAAGCTAATGACAAAGTTGTAGAAATTTTGACTACTAAAGCCGATTGGCTCGCATTCATATATCGGCGATACACAAAGATCAGAACCTAACTTTTTTAGCTCTTGATAAGCAACATGCGCATGACGCTCTCTGTCTATATTGGAACCCACGCCGATATACGTTTTTATCATGCAGTGCCTCGCTCAATGACCACACCAACCGCACGAGCTTGAGGAACTGCGCCTGGTTTTGCTAAACGAATCTTCACCCAAGGCACCGAAAAGCGTTGCATAATAAGCTCTGCGACCTCTTCTGCGACACGCTCAACTAACAAAAAGCGGCCATTTTCGATGTGATTTAATACCGCCTCGCTCACTTGAGAGTAATCTAACGCATCTTGAACATCATCACTTTTACCCGCAGGTTTGTTGTCGTGTGCCATTTCGATATCGAGAACCAGCTTTTGCTTAATCTGCTGTTCCCAATCGTATACACCGATAGTGGTGATTACTTCTAACTGTTCAATAAATACTTTATCCAGAGCCATCTTCTGTCCTTTATGCAGAGGTCGGATACCCGACTGAAGGGTTTTGATCGTAAAATTAACTATCTGCGAGGATTCTTTATATACAGAACATGACACAATGCAAGTTCAATCGCAGAGAGTATTTTTGCAATATGTGAATTCGCGGTATGATACCAACAACCGGGGATATGAGCATTAAATTCCAATCCATCAAGGACTTCTATGGACGCACTGGCACTGATAATGACGATGGCAGCCTACTTACTGGGGTCAATCTCCAGTGCGGTACTGATTTGTCGTCTACTGAAATTGCCAGACCCAAGGGATGTTGGCTCAAATAACCCTGGAGCCACCAATGTACTAAGGATTGGAGGTAAAGGGGCGGCGGCGGCCGTTTTGTTGTGTGACATGCTAAAAGGCACGATCCCTGTCTGGAGTGGTTACTTTCTTGGCATTGACCCTATCATTCTTGGTGTGGTTGCGATTGCAGCATGTCTTGGTCACATGTACCCCATTTTCTTCCATTTTAAAGGCGGTAAAGGAGTAGCGACAGCGCTAGGTGCTATTGCTCCCATCGGACTAGACTTAACCGGGCTGGTAATGCTGACTTGGCTCTCAGTGGCCATTCTGTTTCGTTATTCTTCGCTAGCAGCCCTCGTTACCGTGTTGGTTACCCCTTTGTATGCCTGGATGTTTAAGCCGCAATATACCCTGCCCGTAGCAATGCTTTGTTGTTTAATCGTACTGAAGCACCACCAGAACATTCGCCGCCTATTGTCTGGGGAGGAGCCGAAAATCGGTGAGAAAAAATTAGTAGAAAAAAACTCGGCCTAATGCCGAGTTTTTTTGTCTTGAGCTATTGAGAGTTGAGCTATACATGAACTTTGTTTAAAAAGCTCAATAGCATTTGGTTCACAAACTCTGGCTGCTCTAAAGAGCTGATGTGCCCCGCTTCTGGAATCTCCACTAACTCACTGCCCGTAATGCAATCATTCATTAAGTAAGACTCAAAGACCGGACGTGGCTTATCTTCTCGTCCTACCGCAATCAAAGTTGGCAATGCGAACATTTCAGAATCTTCAATCACATCACGACGGCCAAATACCATACGACCAACACGAGCCACTTCGACTGCGCGCTCACCTTGCAATGCTTCTAAGCTTTGTTTGAATGAAGCCACCAACTCCGGACTCACTTGCTCAGCGTTGTTGGCAAAGAACAGCGGTGTTACGGCTTCAACAATCGGAGCAGGCACGGCTTGAACTTGGCTAATCGTATCTAGCATTGCGAAGTACTTTTTGTGCGTCACTTCTGGCTCTAGACCAATGAATGTATCCATCAGAACCAATGATTTCACGCGCTGCGGTGCTTGAGCGGTAAGCTCAGCCCCCCACATACCGCCCACAGATAAGCCAACAATAGAAAACTGCTCGATCTCTAAATGATCCATCAACGCCAGCATATGCTGAGCGTAATCCACCAAAGATCGTGTTGAAGCAGGCGCGGCATCCGATTCTCCATGTGCCCAAAGATCTGGCACGATACAACGGTATGATTGGCTCAACACTTCGATCTGTGGAGCCCACATTTGGTTGTCCCATAGATAGCTGTGACCAAACAGCAGAACTGGGCCCTCCCCCTTATCGAGGTAAGCAAGTTGCTGGCCTTCAATTTCAAACTTGTTCATTGTTATATCCATTTATTATTCTTGCGCACTATCCTATCACTGAAAAGAAACAGAACTGCTCCCATCAGTCGATATCCTTCATGATATTTTTCAGCCAAATAGCTAAAAATAAAGGCCTCTGATAAACAGAGACCTTTACAGGACAATATCTATTTCAAACCTTCATTTAGAAGTTTGATTAAGCAATCGGAGTTAGCTGATCAATTGGCCAACGCGGACGCGCTTCTACTGCCATATCTGATACTTCGCCATTTTTAAGGCGCTGCATACCTGCATAAGCAATCATCGCACCGTTGTCGGTACAAAACTCAGTACGAGGGTAGTAAACCTCACCGCCTACTTTCTTCGCTAGTTTTTCTAGCTCTGCACGTAAACGACGGTTCGCACTTACACCACCGGCAATAACGATGCGCTTCATGCCTGTTTGCTCTAATGCTCGTTTACATTTAATTGCCAGAGTAGCGCATACCGCTTCTTCAAATGCTAAAGCAATATCTGCTCGCGTTTGTTCATCATCACCATTTGCTGCGATGGTATTCGCAGTAAAGGTTTTCAAACCAGAGAAACTCATGTCCAAACCAGGTACGTTGGTCATAGGGCGTGGGAACTTAAAACGGCCCGGCGTGCCTTTCTCAGCCAACTTAGACAGCAGTGGACCACCAGGGTAATCCAAGCCCATTAGCTTCGCAGTTTTGTCAAACGCTTCACCCGCCGCATCGTCAATAGATTCGCCTAGGATTTTGTACTCACCGATGCCTTTTACTTCCACCATCATTGAGTGGCCGCCCGATACCAATACCGCAACAAATGGGAACGGCGGTGGGTTATCTTCTAACATAGGCGCTAATAGGTGGCCTTCCATATGGTGAACTGGCACCGCAGGCACACCCCAAGCGTAAGCAATACTGCGACCAATAGTTGCACCAACAAGCAGCGCGCCCACCAAACCAGGGCCAGCTGTGTATGCTACACCGTCGATGTCTTTAGAAGTCAGGTTTGCTTCTTTCAGCGCCTCTTTGATAAGAGGGATGGTTTTCTTAACATGGTCACGTGAAGCCAACTCAGGCACCACGCCGCCATAATCTGCGTGAAGTTTTACTTGGCTGTAAAGCTTGTGTGATAGAAGACCTTTTTCATCGTCATAAATCGCGATGCCAGTCTCGTCACAAGAGGTTTCAATACCAATAATGCGCATGGTTATCTCAGTATGCTTTCTATATAGAGGAAATTTGGGCGTCATATTACCCTGCCTTGGTGCTTCAAACAAATTTTGTACAGACAATAAGCGATAAAAGGCTTTACAAAGCTGTGTTGATCGGATTAAAATTCCGCACCATTTTTGATCAAGCTGGTAACTGACCAAACAATTGTGATTTGGTTCATTAAATTCCAGCGTTAACGAATAACCCCTGAGGTGAAAGGCATATGCCAGTAGTTAAAGTACGTGAAAACGAACCGTTCGACGTTGCTCTACGTCGTTTCAAGCGCTCTTGCGAAAAAGCAGGTATCCTTTCTGAAGTGCGTCGTCGTGAGCACTACGAAAAACCAACTACAGTTCGCAAACGCGCTAAAGCAGCAGCTCAAAAGCGTCACGCTAAGAAGCTAGCTCGCGAAAACGCTCGTCGCGTTCGCCTGTACTAATAACTGAGCTCCGGAAAGGAATTTAGTTATGGCTCTGATTGATAAACTCAAAGAAGAGCAAAAATTAGCGATGAAAGCCAAGGACAAATTGCGCCTTGGTACTATTCGTTTAGCTCTATCTGCAGTTAAGCAACGTGAAGTTGACGAACAGATTACTCTGGGCGACGACGACATTCTTGCTGTATTGACCAAGATGGTTAAACAACGTCGCGATTCTGTAACGCAATTTGAAGCAGCGGGTCGTCAAGATCTTGCTGATGCGGAACAAGCTGAAATTACCGTTCTTGAGGACTTTATGCCTCAACCGCTGACAGACGAAGAAGTTGCAGCTCTTATTGAGAGCGCGATTGCTGAATCTGGTGCAGCTGGCATGCAAGACATGGGCAAAGTAATGGGCGTTCTGAAACCGCAAATTCAAGGGCGTGCAGATATGGGTAAAGTAAGCGGTCTAGTTCGCGCTAAACTGGCTTAACACCCCACCCAATTGCAGCAAGCCGTGCTATCCTTTGGAACGCACGGCTTGTTTGTATCTGGCAGAATGGAATAACAAAAAGCTAAGTGTATGCTTTTTCTCTGTAACCCATTCACACCAATCATGATTTTCTTTTTTTGTTAGGTTTTATGGCTGGACACATCCCTCGTAGTTTTATTGATGACCTCCTAGCTCGACTCGATATTGTCGATATCATCGACGCACGCGTGAAACTTAAGAAAAAAGGCAAAAACTACGGAGCTTGTTGCCCGTTCCACAATGAAAAGACCCCATCATTCAGCGTAAGCCAAGAAAAGCAGTTTTATCACTGTTTTGGCTGTGGCGTGCACGGCAATGCTATCGACTTTATCATGGAATTCGAGCGCTTAGAGTTTGTCGAAGCGATTGAAGAGCTGGCGTCTTACCTCGGTTTGGATGTGCCACGCGAACAGCGCAGTGGCGGTGGTGGCCAATTTAACTCTGGTCCACAAGCAAGCAGCAGCGAAAAGCGTAGCCTTTACGATTTGATGGGCAGTATTGCTCAGTTCTATCGCAACCAGCTCAAGCAACCAGCAAGCAAAGTTGCAATTGAATACCTAAAAGATCGCGGTCTATCTGGCGAAATTGTACAGAAGTTCGGCATTGGTTATGTCGCCGATGAATGGGACTTAGTGCGTAAAAACTTCGGCCAGAACAAAGAGAACCAAGACATGCTTGTCACTGGTGGCATGTTGATTGAGAACGACAACGGTAACCGCTATGACCGCTTCCGTGGTCGTATCATGTTCCCGATTCGTGACCGTCGCGGTCGAGTGATCGGTTTTGGTGGACGCGTTCTTGGTGATGGCACTCCGAAATACCTTAACTCACCCGAAACACCTATCTTCCATAAAGGTAAAGAACTATACGGCCTTTATGAAGTTTTACAGGCATATCGTGAACCACCACGAATTTTAGTGGTTGAGGGGTATATGGATGTTGTGGCGCTCGCTCAATATGGCGTAGATTACTCCGTCGCTTCATTGGGAACGTCAACAACTGGCGATCATATCCAAATGCTGTTTCGCCAGACCAACACTGTTGTGTGTTGCTACGATGGTGACCGCGCCGGTAAAGAAGCGGCATGGCGCGCGCTGGAAAATGCGCTGCAATACCTAAAAACAGGCAATACCTTGAAATTCTTGTTCTTACCTGATGGTGAGGACCCAGATAGCTACGTTCGAAAATATGGCAAACAAGCCTTCGAACAACAAATCGAGCAAGCGACTCCATTATCAAGTTACCTGTTTGATAACTTGATTGAATTGCACCAAATTAATTTGGGCAACAATGAAGGTAAGTCGGCATTACGTGCCTACGCTAGCGCCTTGATCGACAAGATTCCTGATCCATACTTTCAGGAGTTACTCGAAAAATTGCTTGATGAGCGCACGGGCTTTGATAACCGCTTACGCCAACCACGTAAGAAAGCAAGCGAAACTCGACCTCAGCCGCACAAAGAGATCAAACGAACTCCAATGCGCGAGGTAATCGCTCTACTTATTCAGAATCCAAGCTATGCTCAAATGGTACCGGATCTTTCCTCTGTGAGAGATTTATCCATACCAGGCCTAAGTTTATTTGTTGATGTACTTGATAAATGTCAGGCACATCCCCATATCAACACAGGCCAATTATTAGAGCATTGGCGAAATAGCCAAAATGAGACCCTTCTGTCTCGTCTCGCGAGTTGGGATATCCCACTTGATGAGGACAACCAAGAAGAAATATTTTTAGACTCACTGGACAAAATAATTGCCCAGTGCGTAGAAAAGCAAATTGAAAACCTGCAGGCCAAAGCAAGAAGTGTCGGTTTATCAGCCGAAGAGAAAAGGGAGCTACTAGCACTTATGCTAGATTTAAAAGCGTAACCCTGTTTAATTAGTCAGCAACAATTTAATTTGTTATAGTAAGTGGTTTGCATTTCGCATACTGATTCCTTCACCAGATTACGAAGTTGGATACCGTCTATGGATCAAAATCCGCAGTCACAGCTAAAATTACTTGTTATTAAAGGCAAGGAACAAGGCTATCTGACCTACGCCGAAGTAAATGACCACCTACCTGCTGAAATCGTAGATTCAGAACAGGTAGAAGACATCATTCAGATGATTAACGACATGGGTATCAAGGTAGTAGAAACTGCTCCTGATGCTGATGACCTAGCTCTGAACGATGACAACAACATTACCGATGAAGATGCAGCTGAAGCTGCTGCTGCTGCGCTATCAAGCGTAGAGAGTGAAATCGGCCGAACCACTGACCCTGTGCGCATGTACATGCGTGAAATGGGTACGGTTGAGCTATTGACTCGCGAAGGCGAAATCGACATCGCAAAACGTATTGAAGAAGGTATTAACCAAGTTCAATCGTCTGTTGCTGAATACCCAGGCACTATCCCATACATCCTTGAGCAGTTTGATAAAGTACAAGCAGAAGAATTACGTCTTACTGACCTAATCTCTGGCTTTGTTGATCCAGACGCCGATGATACGACAGCTCCGACAGCAACACACATCGGTTCTGAACTAACTGAATCTCAGCTAGAAGATGAAGACGAAGAAGACGTTGATGAAGACGAAGATGGCGACGATAGCGATGATGATTCAGAAGAAGATGTAGGTATCGACCCTGAGCTAGCACTTGAGAAATTCAACCAGCTACGCAGCACGTACCAAAACCTTCAACTTGCAATCAACGAACACGGCTACGAAAGCCCGAAAGCGACCGTTGCAAATGAATTGATGCTAGACGTATTCAAAGAATTCCGTCTGACGCCAAAACAGTTTGATCATCTAGTGAACGAACTGCGTACTTCTATGGATCGCGTTCGTACTCAAGAACGCTTGATCATGAAGTCTACGGTTGAATACGGCAAAATGCCGAAGAAATCGTTCATTGCACTGTTCACTGGTAATGAATCTACAGATGCATGGCTAGATGAAGTTTTAGCTTCTGATAAGCCATACGCTGAAAAGATTAAACGTAACGAAGAAGAGATTCGCCGCTCAATCGCTAAACTAAAAATGATTGAGAACGAAACCTCTCTGACAGTACAAAATATTAAAGACATCAGCCGTCGTATGTCTATCGGTGAAGCGAAAGCTCGTCGTGCTAAGAAAGAGATGGTTGAAGCGAACTTACGTCTAGTAATTTCTATCGCTAAGAAGTACACCAACCGTGGTCTACAGTTCTTGGATCTTATCCAAGAAGGTAACATTGGTCTGATGAAAGCGGTAGATAAGTTCGAATACCGTCGTGGTTATAAGTTCTCGACTTACGCAACGTGGTGGATCCGTCAGGCAATCACTCGTTCTATCGCAGACCAAGCACGTACAATTCGTATTCCGGTGCACATGATCGAGACGATCAACAAGCTAAACCGTATCTCTCGTCAAATGCTACAAGAGATGGGTCGTGAGCCGCTACCGGAAGAACTGGCAGAGCGTATGCAAATGCCAGAAGATAAGATCCGTAAAGTACTGAAAATCGCTAAAGAGCCTATCTCAATGGAGACACCAATCGGTGACGACGAAGATTCGCATCTAGGTGACTTTATCGAGGATACGACGCTTGAGCTACCAGTAGACTCAGCAACGATGACCAGCTTGAAAGGTGCGACAAAAGACGTTCTTGCAGGCCTAACTCCTCGTGAAGCAAAAGTACTTCGTATGCGTTTTGGTATCGATATGAACACTGACCACACTCTAGAAGAGGTTGGTAAACAGTTCGACGTTACTCGTGAACGTATTCGTCAGATCGAAGCGAAAGCACTACGTAAACTACGTCACCCAAGCCGCTCAGAAACTCTGCGCAGCTTCCTAGACGAGTAATCGCAGCGATAAAAAGCAAAAAAGGTGACCATGAGTCACCTTTTTTATTATCCGTGAAGCTAAGTGAATAAAAACTAAGCGCAATTGGCCTACCTAGTGTCTAGACAGCTTGCAACGCTTCCCCTATAATCGTTGACCTATTAAGGCCCCTTAGCTCAGTGGTTAGAGCAGTCGACTCATAATCGATTGGTCCCCAGTTCAAGTCTGGGAGGGGCCACCATTATTCCTTAAGGCTTATGGAGAAATCCGTAAGCCTTTTTTCGTTCTAGTCCTTTCCATATCCGGTCCGCAATTACTTCGGGTAAGCTCTGGTCTA
>NZ_JBQEQR010000084.1:0-514 GCF_052037695.1 Vibrio sp. WZ-1
TAACGCCGCATTAAGGTGTGAGCAACGCCACCACAAAACTTAACCATACCACCGTAAACACAAAACCCAACGATGACACTAAAAATGCCAAGCGTTGGGAATCACTCTTAAATGCTTTGTTATGTGCAATTTGCTACTTGATTTCGTATTGAGGTAAACCTTGCCAACCATCAACATGAGAAACAGTTCGATATATTTGATTACCCTTTATTTCATACTGAGGTAACCCTTGCCAACCATCAACATGGGAAACAGTTCGATATATTTGATTACCTTTTATTTCGTACTGAGGTAATCCTTGCCAGCCGTCAACATGGGAAACAGTTCGATATATCTTGTCCCCCTTGATTTCAAACTGAGCTAAACCTTGCCAACCATCAACATGCGAAACTGTACGATAAATCTGTGGCATACATCATTCCTATTTGATTAAGCCTAAGAACTATATGGGGATTATGATTTTGATAATCAACCTTGCACATAACGCCCTGTTAAGGTGTGAGCAACGCAATAC
>NZ_JBQEQR010000054.1:0-103977 GCF_052037695.1 Vibrio sp. WZ-1
TTTCCCCATGTGAGAGTAGGACATCGCCAGGCTTCAAATTTAGACTTAAATGTCTAACCAGTGCGGAGCGGTAGTTCAGTTGGTTAGAATACCGGCCTGTCACGCCGGGGGTCGCGGGTTCGAGTCCCGTCCGCTCCGCCATTTTATTCGAGAGTCGTCTCATTAAACACGAACAACAGGGGTGTAGCTCCAATTGGCAGAGCAGCGGATTCCAAATCCGCGTGTTGGGAGTTCGAATCTCTCCACCCCTGCCATATTTAAGGCCTCAGCAGAAATGCTGAGGCCTTTTTTACATCTGTCGTTTTTTAAGCATAAGCACCGCGAGTACTGTGCTCCTCACTTCTACATCATCTCGGTTTAATTTCTCAAAGTACCAGCTATTTATCCGCTCTTTAATTGAGGCGCTAGGAAAAATACTAGAGCTTTTTATCATGCTTAGTCTTCTCTCGTCCTCAAATTTCTCATTTTCTGATATCGCATTTCTCTTGATATATACTATTACCACTAGGGTGATAAGAATCTGAGTTCCTGCTATTATCGGCGCTTAATTCTAATAATTAGGAAGCAATTTTATGCCACATCTTCGATTTAGAGCGGTCGAGCCTCAAGCGGTTCAAGCACTCTCAAAGCCTCTTACTGACGAGTTACAGCCGCTAATGGATTGTCCTCGTGAGGATTTCACTTTTGAATACATTTACAGTACATTTTTTAGTGAAGGTGAAGTAAGTGCTGCTTACCCTTTTGTTGAGGTACTGTGGTTCGACCGTGGTCAGGAAACACAGGATAAAGTTGCTAAAGCAATCACCCAACAAGTCCGTGGCATTGCAGGTGAAGATATCGATGTTGCGGTAATTTTCTCAGCCCTCTCCCCAAAAGGCTACTATGATAATGGTGAGCACTATTAAGGAATAAGCGCGATGAAGCTGAGTCTTTCTTTTTATCTAAGTTTTTTGTTCTCAGCTTTTGCTCATGCGACTCCATGGGAGCAGGTTCCTGGTCCCACAAATAACTTTTCCTCTTCTATTGGTAGTTATGCCAATGGATGTCTAGATGGTGCTTTACCTCTTCCTTTAGATGGCATCGGCTATCAGGTTTTACGTAGTCGCACGAAGCGTTACTATGGGCATCCACATACTATTGGTTTTATCGAAGGCCTCGCTAAAAAAGCAAACCAAGACCTTAATACAACCTTGCTCATCGGAGATTTATCTTTAGCGCGTGGTGGGCGTTTTTCTTCTGGTCACTCCAGTCACCAAACAGGTTTAGATATCGATATTTGGTTGCGTCTAGCCGATGAACCTTTGTCGTATAATGAACTGCAGCTTCCTAGGCCAATGAGTGTGGTGGATCTAAAAAAATACCAAATCTTAGAACATCGCTGGGAGGTGCGACACTTTGAAATTATTCGTAGTGCGGCTCAAAGTGAAGATGTTGCTAGGATCTTTGTTCATCCAGTAATTAAAGAGCAATTGTGTATGCAGGAAGAGGGCCGTGAGCGAGCGTGGCTGCGTAAGATCCGCCCTTGGTGGGGGCATCATTATCATTTCCATGTTAGGTTAGCTTGTCCCGATTCCAGTCCTAACTGCGTGGATCAAGCTCCCCCTCCTGTTGGTGACGGGTGTGGGGCGGAACTTGCAAGTTGGAAGCCTAAAGCCACGCCTCCAGAAACAACAAAGAAAGTAAATGCTCCTCCCCCAGTTCAGAAAAAGAGAAAGCTAACTCCAGCCAAGTGCACTCCACTTATTACAATGAACTAATGAATATGGTGTTGTCATATCTCGGTTATGAAACTGGAGAATCATCACACTTTTGTCTACAGTGAATAATATTAGTACAAAAAATAGCCTAAGTTATTTGAGTGGTATTGCATTTAAGTTTTTAGAAAACAGTTGCTTATGGTGGTTTGTCCCATTTTCTTTGTTTTCAAACAGAACTAATTCTGACGACTCTCTGATTACTTAGCTTCGTGTCTGTCAGTTGGCAATGGAAGTGGCTTTGCAGACAATATTAATAGGTGGGCTGAGTGGCTTGTTGCCCGTCGCAGAGTAAATCAAGGACAAGACCATGACAATGATTTGTGCAAAAGAATTTGCGGGATGGCTGAGACACAGATTTAGCGGTGAAGAGACAGGTGTTTCTATTTCAAGAGATGATATTAATCATCTTACTGGTAGGCAGCGTTTAGACCCTGGGTTCGTTAGTGATGTTCATTATGAGTTAATGCAGTATGGGATGGCATTCGTTACTGACACTAGCAGGGAGAACTTTTATTTGGTGCCGGTTTCAAATGCTTCAGACTGGCGTTCTCGTTTGGAGTATAACTTTGAGAAAGAGATGTTTTGCAATATCTATCCTATCGAGAAGTCGGGTTAAAAAAAGGTTCAACTTTGGATACAAAGTTGAACCTCTTTCGTTTACGCTAACCCTTGAATGATCACGAACTTCTCTAGCAATTGCTCTTCAGTTTCTACATGATTTGGGTCGGTAATAATGCATTTTGTAATAGGACACACTGACTGACATGTTGGCTTTTCGTAGTGACCTTTGCATTCTGTACAAAGAGCAGGATCAATCTCGAAAATTCTGTCACCCATCGTAATTGCACCGTTAGGGCATTCTGGGTCACACATATCACAGTTGATGCACTTATCGGTAATAAGTAGTGCCATGATTACTTACCAGTTGGGTTACGGGTATCCTGACCTGCATTTAAGTTACGCATCAACAGACCGTATTCCAAATCCATGTCTTCTGGAACTGGAATAAATACAAAGTGGCCGTTACCTTTTGCGTCTTCAATTGATTCTGACTTACGGTTTTCCATCGCTTCTAGCGTAAAGATTACGTTGCCTTTTGGCGTCATTAGTTCAAGGCTGTCACCAACGATGAACTTGTTCTTCACTTCAACTTCCGCCATGTCACCACGACGTTTACCAGTGAACTCACCAACGAATTGCTGAGCATCAGATACAGAGTAACCGTAATCGTAGTTTTGGTAGCTGTCGTGAGTGTGACGACGTAGGAAACCTTCTGTGTAACCACGGTGAGCTAGGCTTTCTAGCGTACCCATTAGGCTTTCATCAAATGGACGACCAGCAACTGCGTCATCAATCGCCTTACGGTAAACCTGAGCTGTACGAGCACAGTAGTAGAAAGACTTAGTACGACCTTCAATTTTAAGAGAGTGAACACCCATCTTAGTTAGACGTTCTACGTGTTGGATTGCACGTAGGTCTTTCGAGTTCATGATGTAAGTGCCGTGCTCATCTTCAAACGCCGCCATTTTTTCTTCTGGGCGGTGGCTTTCAGAAAGCAGTACAACTTCGTCAGTTGGTTTGCCGCGACCGATCGTCGTTTCAGGACGTTCGTCTGCAACTTCGATTGCTTGAGCTTCGTTTGGATCGAATGCTTCAACAATTTGGCCTGTGTCGTTTTCTTTGCCTTCTTCTACTTTGTATTCCCAACGGCATGCGTTAGTGCAAGTACCTTGGTTCGGGTCACGTTTGTTGATGTAACCAGAAAGTAGGCAGCGGCCAGAGTAAGCCATGCATAGAGCACCGTGAACGAAAACTTCTAGTTCAGTTTCAGGACAGTGCTCGCGAATTTCTTCGATTTCTTCTAGAGAAAGCTCACGAGAAACGATCACACGCTCAACGCCGTTAGCTGCCCAGAACTTCACAGTTGCCCAGTTTACTGCGTTCGCCTGTACAGACAGGTGGATTGGCATTTCTGGGAACGCTTCGCGAACCATCATGATAAGACCTGGATCAGACATGATAAGTGCGTCTGGGCCCATTTCTACCACTGGCTTAAGGTCGCGGATGAAAGTCTTAAGCTTAGAGTTATGCGGTTGGATGTTACATACCACGTAAAGCTTTTTGCCTAGGGCATGCGCTTCGTTGATACCGATTTGTAGGTTTTCGTGGTTGAACTCGTTGTTACGTACGCGAAGGCTGTAGCGAGGTTGGCCAGCGTATACTGCATCTGCGCCGTAGGCGAATGCGTAACGCATGTTTTTAAGGCTACCTGCTGGAGACAGTAGCTCTGGTACGAATGCTTTCTCTGTTGTCATTGCTCAATTCTCTTAGTATCTGATCACAAGTCAGGCCAAATCCACCTCATGGAAATGGGGCGCAAATTTTACGTCAAAATGTGACCTGTGACTAGGAGAATTATGGTTTGGATAAACAAACGCCCTCAAAATAAGTGAGGGCGTTGTGATTGATCTTTGTTCGATATTAAGCGTTAGGGTTTGGCAGACCGCCTAGCGCTTCGTATAGGTTTGGTAGGAAAGCGCTGAACTCACCACACATTAGAGAGAAGTCTGCGTCGAAGCGAGCAGCTTGATCTTCACGTGGTATATCATCGTTTTGATCTTTTAGTTCATCAGAGAACTTAAGGCGTTTGATGCCAGAGTCCTCAGCCATGATGAATTCGATACGATCTTGCCAGTTTAGTGCTAGCTTAGTCACCACTTTATCTGCAGCGATGTGGTTGCGGATTTCATCGGTCGTCAGTTCTTGCTTCTTACAACGAATCACACCACCTTCCTCTAGCACAGACTTAAGTTCTGCTTCGTCCATCATTGTGATGCCTTGTGGCGTGTCGCCCGTTTTCACCCATTCAGTTAGGGTCGTTTCGATCGCAACTTCAGGGATTGCTGGTACAACAGGCAGGCTACCCATTGTCTTACGTAATAGCGCCAATACGTCTTCTGCTTTTTTATAGCTGCTTGCATCAACAAGGATGAAGCCTTCTTTTGGCATGATCAGTACGTAAGTGTGGCTGCTGCGGCTAAATGCACGTGGCAGTAGATCCATTACGATGTCATCTTTTAGGTTGTCTTTCTCTTTCTTTTTAAGAGGACGACCTTCTTGTGCTTCCATTGCTTCTACTTTTGCGTTTAGTGAATCTTTGATCACTGAAGCAGGTAGCATCTTCTCTTCTTTCTTGGCGCAAATCAGAATGCGGTTTTCAGAAACGTGCGTCATCATGTCGCCATTTCTACCCATCGCGCTAACCCAGCCAAACTTTTGTTTATCTTGGCTGCCACAAGGCGTGAATCGGAACTCGGCTAGTTGCGTTTCCAGTTGATCGGCGTTGAAGTTAACCTCGCGGTTAACGCGGTATACCAGACAGTTTTTAAACCACATAAATCTTCTCTAGGCTTGATGACAAGGGACTAATCATAGGGAATTTTCCCGGCGTTGTCCTAATTGAATTGAAAAAGATCATGATGAATCTCAAAAGAAACTTATATGAAAATTTGTTTTCAAAGGTCACAAAAGTGTCATAATTGGTGGTAATAATGCTTATGCATAGAGGGGCGCTTTGTCCTTGAAATTCATTAGCTCAACTCACATAAGGTTATTCAATTATGTCTAGAAGGATTCTGGTTGTTGAAGACGAAGCTCCGATTCGCGAAATGCTCTGCTTCGTGCTTGAACAGAAAGGTTATCAAGCAGTAGAAGCAGAAGATTATGATACTGCGGTAACCAAATTGGCTGAACCCTTCCCAGATTTAGTGTTACTAGACTGGATGCTACCAGGCGGTAGCGGTATCAATTTCATCAAACACATGAAGCGTGAAGAGTTAACTCGTAACATTCCTGTTGTTATGCTCACCGCTCGTGGTGAAGAAGAAGATAAGGTTCGCGGCTTAGAAGTCGGCGCTGATGACTACATCACTAAACCTTTCTCACCAAAAGAGCTGGTTGCTCGTCTTAAAGCGGTAATTCGCCGCGTGACACCGACTGCACTTGAAGATGTGATTGATGTCCAAGGTCTAAAATTAGATCCTGTTTCTCACCGTGTTACCGCAAATGATGAAGCGGTCGATATGGGGCCAACAGAGTTCAAAATGCTGCACTTCTTTATGACCCATCAAGAACGTGTTTACAGTCGAGAACAACTGCTAAACAACGTTTGGGGTACTAATGTTTATGTAGAAGATCGTACCGTTGATGTGCATATCCGTCGTCTACGTAAAGCACTTGAAATGGCTGGCCATGACAAGTTGATTCAAACCGTTCGTGGTGCAGGTTACCGTTTCTCGACAAAGGCATAACATCGTTAGCAGCTTATCAATACCATTTATGGAGTAATGAGTGGTTGAAAGATTGACTTGGAAAAAGCTGGCCTGGGAGCTGGCTTTTTTTTACACCCCGTGGGTGATCATAGGTTGGATATTCGGTTATATGCCGTGGTTGCTTTTGGCTGCCACGGCTTTGCAGCTTGTATGGCATTTACATAATCAAGTTCGTTTGTCGGCTTGGTTGTGGGATGAAAAACGTCTGACACCGCCTTCTGGCAGTGGTAACTGGGAATCGTTGTTTAACGGTTTGTACCGCTTGCAGCAACGTCAGCGTCGCAAACGCAAAGAGCTCACCAACTTAATTCGCCGTTTCCGTAATGGTGCTGAATCACTGCCGGATGCGGTGGTGGTATTTCGCGCTGAAGGTAACATTGTGTGGTGTAACAAGCTTGCACAGCACCTTTTGGGTTTCCACTGGCCGGAAGATTCTGGACAACCTATTTCTAACCTAATTCGTACTCCAGATTTTATAAAGTACATCAACAAGCAAGACTTCTCCGAGCCGCTAGAAATGCGCTCCCCATTGAACGTCGAACGTATGTTAGAGCTACGTATCGTGCCTTACACCGAAGGTGAACACCTGATGGTGGTGCGTGATGTGAGTCAGCTTAAACAACTTGAAGGTATGCGTCGTAACTTCTTCGCTAACGTATCTCATGAGCTTCGTACACCGATGACGGTACTGCAAGGTTATCTTGAGATGACGGAAGACCCAGACATGATCGTCGGCCCAATGTGGACCAAAGCGCATGGTGTGATGACAGAGCAGCTCAATCGCATGAACAGCTTGGTTAATCAGCTTCTGACGCTTTCTAAGATTGAAGCGGCACCAATGCATGAACTGGAAGATGTGGTCAATGTACCTAGCATGTTAGAAGTGCTAGAGAAGGAGGCCATAAGCTTAAGTGGCGATGATCAGCATCAGTTGAAGTTCGATGTCGATTCCAATCTGCGTGTGCTTGGTGATGATGACCAGCTTCGTAGTGCGATCTCTAACTTGGTATACAATGCAGTGAAATATACGCCTCCTGGTGCGCATATCAATGTACGTTGGTATCAAACCGCGCAAGGTGCTTGCTTAGAAGTAGAAGACAGCGGTGATGGTATTGAGCCACAACACTTACATCGATTGACCGAGCGTTTCTATCGCGTTGATAAAGCTCGCTCACGAGACACCGGTGGCAGTGGTCTTGGCTTAGCCATCGTGAAGCACGCATTAAGCCACCACGATTCTCACCTAGAAATCCACAGTGAAGTTGGCGTTGGCAGTAAGTTTTCCTTCATTCTGCCAAGTCGTTTGGTGGTGAAGTCATGAGTGTCTTATCCAACGCAATCAAGAAAATCACGCTAGTCACGCTGGTTCTCTCTAGTGTGGCTTTTGCACAAGATAAACCGCTGCCTAGTTATCAGAAGACAACGGGTATTGCGGGTAACTTGCTTTCGGTTGGCTCGGATACACTCGCGGGGATGACCACGCTTTGGGTGGAAGAGTTTAAGTCTATCTACCCAAACATTAATGCTCAGGTGCAAGCTTCTGGTTCATCGACGGCACCACCTGCTTTAACAGAACAAACGGCACAATTCGGTCCAATGAGCCGTGCTATGCGCATGCGTGAAATTGAAGCATTCGAACGCGTTCATGGTTACAAGCCAACCGCGCTTCGTGTCGCGATTGATGCAATTGGCATCTTTGTGCATCAAGATAACCCGATTAAAGGGCTGAATTTCCATCAGTTGGATGCGATGTTCTCTGCGACGTTGCGTTGTGGTGAAAGTACGTTTATCACTAACTGGCGAGATCTCGGTATCAAAGCGGATTGGGCAAAGCGAAACTTGCAGCTGTTTGGGCGTAACTCTGTATCAGGTACTTATGGTTACTTTAAAAGTAACGCCCTATGCGGTGGAGACTTTAAAACTCGTGTGAATGAGCAGCCAGGCTCGGCATCAGTAGTACAGTCTGTGGCTTCTACAATTAGTGGTGTTGGTTACTCTGGCGTTGGCTATCGAGTGGCGGGGGTTCGTCTCGTACCGATTGCAAAAACAGGTACGGATTACGTTAGTCCAGTGCGTGAAAATATTATTTCAGGTAAGTACCCACTATCACGTTACCTATATGTTTACGTGAATAAACATCCGGATTATCCGCTAAGTCCAATCGAAGCGGAATTCATTCGCTTTATGTTCTCTGCCCAAGGGCAAGCGCTGGTCGCGAAAGATGGTTATGTTCCGATTACTGCTGACTTTGCCGCAGAGGAATTAAAAAAGGTCGGCTTATAAGCTGACCTTATTCTTTGCTTCATTGAGCTTGAAGTTTTAGAAGTTTAATTCCCACCCAGCGCTTTCCCAGCGTTGCTGCTCTTCCTGCAGGTCAGCATCGAGCAGTTTGTTATTCTCTAGCCAATCTTCTTCTACGCAGGTAAGTACCCACTTATCTTCTTGTATCGATAGTGTCAGCTCTGGCAGCGGGTCATCATTGCGTTGACCGTTCACCACGATGGCCAGGCGCAGAATCTTGATTAAGTTAATGATGTCGCTTTGTTTATAGAGGTTAAACTCTGGAAACTCATTCAACTTAAGGGATTTACGTTGAAAACGAGTTAAAGTTGCCAGCACCAATTGTTGTTCACGGTTGAAGCCTGGCAAGTTTGAATGCAGCAGAATGTAGAATGAGTGGCGATGAAAGCCGCGCAGACTGATACTTAAGCCAACTTCATGAAGCAGAGCTGCCCATTCAAGCAAATCAAATAGCTCACTTTTCTTCTTGATACCTAGTTCAGAGCGAACGTTGCACAGCAGTTCACGAGCATTACCTTTTACCCGAGCAGCGTGTTCGATATCGACGCGATGTTGTTTGGCGAGGTTTTCTGTGGTGCGCATACGAATATCAGAGCGCGCGAAGCGTTCTTCCATTTCATAGAGCAAGCCTTCTCGTAATGCACCATCGGAGAAAAACATCTGGTTGATTTTTAGCGATTGGAAGATCGCAGACAATATAGCTACACCAGCGGCAAAGACGGGCTTGCGTTCGTCGGAAAGGCCGACCAGTTCAATACCATCAATCGATTCAAACTCACATAGTGTGTCGATAAGTTTACCTAAACGCTTGTTGGTGATCAGCCCGTCTTCATAACCTAAACCAATCAACACTTCGCCTATTGCTTTGATAGTGCCGGAAGAGCCAAGAGCAATATCCCAGCCTTTCTTACGGTATTTTGAGGCAATGGATTCCATGCGTTGCTCTGCGGCGAGAATTGCTTTGCTGAAGTTCTTACTCGACAGTTTGCCATTGTTGAAGAACTGCTCGGTAAAGCTCACACAACCCATTTGCTTACTGTTGAGAAGCTCTGGTTCGAACTCTTGGCCTATGATCATCTCGGTACTTCCGCCTCCGATGTCGACCACCAATTTAGAGTTTGACTCCGCTTGAGTGTGTGCCACCCCTAGGTAGATAAGGCGAGCTTCTTCTTCACCAGGAATGATTTCGATAGGGAAAGGCAGAACTTCTTTGGCTCGCTTAATAAAGAGGTGAGCATTGTTGGCGCGTCTTAATGTGTGGGTGGCTGCGATTCTTACGTTTGAAGTTTCAAAACCCTGTAAGCGCTCGGCGAACATAGCAAGGCACTCGAGTCCTCGCTCCATCGCAGCATGGCTAAGGTTTAGCTCTGAATCGAGTCCCGCAGCTAAGCGCACTCGTTGTTTATGGCGGCTAACTAATTGCAGGTCACTTCCAACAACTTTCGCCACCACCATATGGAAGCTGTTCGAACCAAGGTCAATCGCAGCTATATGGCGTACATCTTGTTCAAGTATTTGAGGCATCTGCTTTTTGTTTTCTTATTTGCTTTTCTATATGTTTAAGATAGTCGTAGATAGCAACTTGTGAGCGAACTTTTTTACGGTTACCGCGTGGCACGTAGTTATTGCTCATCTCTTTATCTATCAAACGAGCCTTTACTGTATCGGTAAAGTGAATGTTAGTAATATCAATAACTCTTTGCTTCAAACGAGGATCGCGGATTGGTACTGCAACCTCAATGCGGTGATCGAGGTTCCGTGTCATCCAGTCTGCAGACGAGATATAAACTTGCGGGTCACCAGCATTATGGGTGATGATCACGCGAGGGTGTTCTAAGAAGCGGTCAACAATGCTGATAATGCGAATGTTTTCACTCACCCCTTCAATCCCTGGTACCAAAGAACACATCCCGCGGATGATCATATTGATTTTTACCCCTGCATTACTGGCACCATAGAGTTTATTGATGATGCCTCTATCGACCAAGTTATTCACTTTGATGGTCAATGCCGCTTTCTTTCCTGCTTTCGCATTGACAATTTCACCATCAATAAGGCGATATAGCTGTGTTCGAGAGTTACGTGGAGAAACAATCAAATGGTTAAACTTAACCGGACGGTAAGGGTTTTCTATATAACCGAATACATTCTGTACCTCGTCAGTGATCTCCTGGTCAGCCGTTAACAAGGAAAAGTCTGTGTAGATGCGAGCGGTCTTTTCATGGAAGTTTCCGGTGCCAATGTGGGCATAGTGAATAATTTCGCCCTCTTCGCGACGACTAATTAGTAGTAGCTTGGAGTGGATCTTAAGGCCTGGAGCTCCAAAGACAACATGCACTCCCGCTTCTGTCAGTATTCTGGACCATTCGATGTTAGCTTCTTCATCGAAGCGGGCTTGTAGCTCCACAACAACAGTGACACTCTTGCCATTGTGTACCGCATCGATCAAAGAGTTCATTAAACGGGAGTCTTTCGCCACGCGATAGATATTGATTTTGATACTTAGAACTTTAGGATCAAAGGACGCTTGGCGAACCAATTCTGAGATATGATCAAAGGTGTGATAAGGGTAATGCAGCAGTATGTCTTTTGTTTTGATTGCTTCAAAACTGTTGGCGTAACCTTCAAAGTCGGCACACTTCATTGGTGGCATCGGTTTATTTTCTAGGTAGTCACGCCCCACATTGGGAAAATTAATGAAGTCTTTGAAATTGTGATAGCGACCACCTGGAATGAGGTTATCGTAACTAGATATCCCCAGTTTATTGCACAAGAAGCTCAGCATTTTTTGTGGCATGTCACGCTCATAAACAAAGCGTACAGGCAAGGCCGTGAGGCGTTGGTTTACCCCTTCAGACATTTGTTCTAGGAGGCTGTATTCGACTTCAAAGCGCAAGTCATATTCAGCATCGCGCGTCATTTTCATTGCGTAACCATTGAGTTCATCGTATTCAAAAAAACCTTTGAATAGCTCATCAAGACAATAGCGAATGATGTTATCAAGTAAGATGATTGTTTTACGTCGTTTGCCTTTTTTTTCAGGCAGCATGACAAAACGAGGTAAGTGATCGGTTGGGATTTCAATTAGAGCGTACTGAGATTGATCGCCGTTGCGCAGGTCAACGGTAATGTAGGCGTATTCGTCTTTAAGGAACTGCAATACGTCTATGTCATCTTTGATCAACAGTGGCGTGATATGTGGCATTACCTCTTTACGGAAGTACTTAGTGATCCAACGCTTTTGGGTATCATCAAGTTGATTCTCGTTGACTAAGAAAATACGACGCCTAGCCATCTCACGAATTAATTCACTATACAGCTCATCGAACTGCTCATTTAACCTCAATGCTTTGGATTGCATCTTAGTTAACAAGTGCTTAGAGTTATCACTATCACCTCTTTCTTGGCTAATTAAGATCCGACGTTTTACGTCTGCAAAGCGCACTTTATAAAACTCATCTAAATTGTTAGAAAAGATCCCAAGAAAGCGAATACGTTCAATCAGAGGAACGGTTTTATCAGCGGCTTCTTGTAGTACTCGTTCGTTGAAAGACAACCAACTAAGTTCTTTTTCTATATAGAGTTTTTCTGCGCTCATAACCTTACCTAGCCTAAAATGAAGTAAATCCATACTCATCTGTTAGATACAAAATGATGAGCCTGAACATTATGAGGTTTACGTTACAGTTTTATTTCATACTACGATCTGTACAAGAGTTGTATTCTTTTCAGTTGTTTAATGTGATCTGTAATATAATTGTCATCTTAACGACATATTCTAGTACTAAGTAAAAAAGGGTAGAGAGATCAATGGCACAAGCCGAGTTTTCATTGCAGGAAAAAGATAAGAAGCGATTGATTAAAGATCGTTTAGTCCGCTTTGCAGTGACCTCAGGTGGTGTCGGTGTCCTTGCTGCCCTAGTGCTGATTTTTGTTTACCTTGCATTGGTGATCATTCCTCTGTTTTCTGATGCAGAGATCGAAACCAATTATGCCTCACGAATTACTTACAGTGGTAAGCCACTTGCTATTTCTGTCGATGATTACTCTCAAATCGGTTTGGTGTTGACTCAGGCCGGTGAGGTTCACTTTCTTTCTCTTGATGATCCCAATAAGCCGGCGCTGTTTACTCAACAGATAGTCCATGATCCTGTTGCGTTTGCCCAATCGGCTCCGGGGTTGGGCTGGTATGGCCTAGTGGATGAACAAGGTAAAGCCGATATCTTCAAACCAGAATTTAACGCGACGTTGAGAGAAAATACTCGTCCACCAGAAGTGATCTCTTTTAATTCTAGTATGAATATGCAGTTAACGGATGTGAATGATCCGGTAACGCAGTTTGCTTTTAGTCCATCGTTACAAAACCCAACTTTAATATGGCAGACTCAAAGTGGTTTGCTTAAAGCGCGTTGGCAAGTGTCACCATTGTTAAGTACAACGCCGATTACCATTGATTACACTTTTTCTTCTGGCTTTGATGCCCCGGATCAAATGCTATTAACCCCAGATGGCAAAAACTTATATTTGCGTAATGGTTCTGAACTGATTGTTCTCGTAAAAGGTGAAAACAAGTTTACAGTGCGTGAAGTGATCGATCTGACTCAGGGGGATAAAAAGCACTCTGTGAGAACGATGGATTTGCTGGCTGGGGCGTATTCTCTGCTCGTTACGCATAACGATGGTCGCGTATCGCAATGGTTTGATACGTTGCAGAGTGACCAGCGAACGTTGACTCACATTCGTGACTTTAAGTTGGCGTCTGAGCTGAAGTATTTACTTCCCGATTCACACCGCAAAGGTTTCTACAGCTTTTACACCAACGGTACGTTGCAAAGCCACTACACCACCAGTGAGAAATTGGTGCTGTTTAAGCGTGCCTACAAACAAGCGCCAGTGATGGCAGGAATGTCGAATAACGAGCGCTACCTGATTACATGGCAAAACGACGAATTGAATGTCGCGTTTGTTGATAACCCGTACCCAGAAGTCTCTTTGTCTTCTTTGTGGCAAAAAGTGTGGTATGAAGGTTATCCAGAGCCAGAGTTTGTCTGGCAATCAACCTCAGCAAGTGATGACTTTGAAGCCAAGTTCAGCTTAGTTCCGATTGCTTTCGGTACCATCAAAGCGGCGATGTTCGCGATGTTATTTTCTGTGCCACTAGCGGTACTTGGAGCAATTTACACTGCCTACTTTATGTCGCCTCGTATGCGACGAGTGGTGAAGCCGTCGATAGAGCTGATGGAGGCATTACCAACGGTGATTATTGGCTTCTTAGCTGGACTTTGGTTTGCACCTATTGTTGAAGATCACCTTATTACTGTCATCGTGATGCTATTTATCTTACCGCTTAGCACTATGGTGATGGGTGGTTTGTGGGCGTTGATTCCTCAGCCAATACGTAATCGAATGCCCAATGGTTGGCATGCATTAGTACTCATGCCATTGATCTTGATCCTGATTGCCTTCGGTGTTTGGATTTCCCCAGAGATTGAGCAAGCCTTCTTTGGTGGTGATATGCGTTTGTTCCTCACTGACCATGGTATTGGTTTCGATCAACGTAATGCGCTAGTAGTAGGGCTAGCGATGGGGTTTGCGGTTATACCGACTATCTTTACGATTGCGGAAGATGCAATTTTCTCCGTACCTAAGCATTTATCAGACGGCTCTCTCGCACTGGGTGCAACGCCATGGCAAACACTTATTTATGTGGTATTACTGACAGCCAGTCCGGGTATTTTCTCAGCGATCATGATGGGACTTGGTCGCGCTGTGGGTGAAACCATGATTGTATTGATGGCGACAGGCAATACGCCATTGATGGATTGGAATGTTCTAGAAGGGTTACGCAGTTTATCGGCAACCATTGCGGTTGAATTACCTGAATCGGAAGTCGGCAGTTCGCATTATCGATTATTGTTTCTATCAGCGTTGATTCTGTTTGTTTTCACTTTTGCTGTGAATGCACTGGCTGAACTGGTTCGTCAAAGACTAAGAGATAAATATCGTGCGTTGTAACGTAACTAGAGAGCGAGTAGTAGCATGTTAAATTGGATTCGTTCTGGCGCACCTTGGATATGGTTAACTGGGGGAGCTGTCAGTATTAGTTTACTTTCTGTCCTAGGTTTATTGTTATTGATAGGTTGGAAAGGGCTAACATATTTCTGGCCTGCGCCGCTTTATCAATGGCATGTGGCAGCAGTAACACCAGTGCAAGACGAGGTATTGCATGAAAACGCGATCTTGGTTGGTCAAGTTTATGAGCGTAGTTTTGTTCCACGGAGCTACTTACCTGAAGAGGCGGCAAATAAGCTAGAAGATGACGAAGAATTTGCGACGCGTCTGAATATCAAAATTGCAAACCGAGAGTTGTATCCAGCAGACTTTATCTCTGTGCTGAGAATGCAGTTAGATGATCCAACAACGCCTGATGAGTGGGCTGTCATTGAACGTAGCAGCGGTGGATATTTTTTTGGGAGGTTTGTCGCTTTTCAAGATGGTAAAACTCGTTACGAAACCAACATCCAAAATCTACTGAACAAAAAGTTGGATGATGCAGAAACCATTCGCCAAGAAGTTGATGCGCTGGTGGATGACCAGGTGAAAAGTTTAGGCTGGCAGTTAGAGCAATTGCGATTAGATAAGCGCAAGCATGAACTCAACGGCACTATAACCGAAGAGTTTCTAACTAAGAATAATAAACGTAAGGTCGAAATTGAAAAGGAGCTCGCTAAGCTCAATATTCAACTTGACGGTTTGCGTCTTGGGCTTTCTGATTATGCGTTAATTGTGGAAGACATGACAGGAACGCAAGTGGCAATACCGCTTGAAGACATTTTGGACTACTGGTATCCAAACCAAATGTCATTGCCTGATAAGATTGTGCATTGGGGCAAACAAGTTTGGAAATTCCTGTCAGAAGATCCAAGAGAATCAAACTCGGAAGGTGGTGTTTTCCCTGCGATTTTCGGTACCGTATTCTTGGTTATCATCATGTCAATAATTGTAATGCCATTGGGTGTGGTTGCAGCTATCTACTTGCATGAATACGCGAAGAATAATGCTCTGACTAGGGTGATTCGAATTGCGGTTATCAACCTTGCCGGTGTCCCTTCGATTGTTTACGGTGTATTTGGTTTGGGCTTTTTTGTTTACACCATCGGAGCCTCGATAGATAACATCTTTTATGCTGAACGTTTGCCGGCACCAACCTTTGGTACTCCAGGCTTGTTGTGGTCAGCATTGACACTGGCTGTCTTGACGCTGCCGGTTGTGATTGTAACGACGGAAGAGGGCTTAACTCGTATTCCTAGTTCCGTGCGTCATGGTTCGTTAGCCTTGGGTGCAACGCAGTTTGAAACGTTGTGGCGAGTGGTTTTGCCTATGGCAACCCCTGCGATCATTACCGGTTTGATTCTCGCGATTGCTCGTGCAGCCGGTGAGGTAGCACCACTTATGTTGGTTGGGGTTGTGAAGTTAGCTTCTAGCTTGCCTGTGGATGGGCAGTTCCCATATGTGCACTTGGACAGAAAGTTCATGCACTTGGGTTTTCATATTTATGATGTCGGTTTCCAAACGTCAAATATCGAAGCTGCGCGTCCATTGGTTTACGCGACTTCCTTCTTGCTCGTGACGGTGATTGTCGGACTAAACTTAACAGCAATCAGCATTCGTAATAATTTGCGCGAGAAATACAGAACTTTAGGACAAGATTAAGCATGTTTAACTTTGACAACACATTGGGTTATGAGCCTCCGCTGGATGTGCATAACCTAACGGATGAACAAACGGCTATCTCAATTGAGAACCTTAATCTTTTCTATGGTCAGGCTCAGGCGTTGCATGATATTTCCATGCGTATCCCTAAAGGCCGTGTGACAGCATTTATCGGCCCGTCGGGCTGTGGGAAATCAACACTATTACGTTGCATTAACCGTATGAACGACTTGGTTGAAGGGTGCAAGGTAACAGGCAAAGTTCGTTTGCACGGTAAGAACGTCTATAACCCAAGTGTGGATGTAGCAACATTGCGTCGCCGTGTTGGTATGGTGTTCCAGCGACCGAACCCATTTCCAAAATCGATTTATGAGAATGTGGTTTATGGTCTGCGTCTACAAGGTGTTAAGACCCGCCGTACATTGGATGATGCGGTCGAGCGCTCGTTACGGTCAGCGGCATTGTGGGATGAAGTTAAAGACCGTCTACATGAAAACGCATTCGGACTTTCTGGCGGTCAACAGCAGCGTTTGGTCATAGCACGTGCCGTTGCTATCGAGCCAGAAGTACTATTATTAGATGAGCCGACATCAGCATTGGATCCAATATCAACTTTAACTATTGAAGAGCTTATCAATGAGCTCAAGACCCAATATACTGTGGTCATTGTTACCCATAATATGCAGCAGGCGGCGCGCGTAAGCGACCATACAGCGTTTATTCATATGGGTAAGCTGATTGAATACTCGGATGCGGATTCGATCTTTACTTCTCCAATGAAGAAGCAAACTGAAGATTACATAACTGGTCGTTACGGTTAAGCTGCGACCTTTCAAGGATTAAAAGAAAAGCCATGCACTTTGGACGTCACATCTCAGGACAATTTAACGTAGAGCTAGAGTCGATTCGAACCCATGTTCTTACCATGGGCGGCTTGGTAGAGCAGCAACTGTCGTATGCTATCCAAGCCTTACACAAGGAAGATATCGAACTGGCGCGTAAAGTTGTGCGTGATGATCACAAAGTGAATGCGATGGAAGTGTCTATCGATGATGCTTGTACTCGGATTATCGCTAAGCGACAGCCAACCGCAAAAGACTTACGCTTGATCATGGCGATTATTAAGACCATCACGGACCTTGAGCGTATTGGCGATGTTGCCACACGCATTGCTTATGTAGCGATTGAAAGTCCATCATCGAAAGAGTGTCAATTCCAAGTATCGCTAGAGCCTTTATGTCGCCAAGCAATTCAAATGCTGCATCAAGTGCTGGATGCGTTTGCACGTATGGACGTGGAAGCCGCAGCAGAGGTGCATAAGCTTGACGACAAACTGGACGCAGAATACGAAGCAGTGATCCGTCAATTGATGACTTACATGATGGAAGATCCGAAAAACATTCCACATATTTTGCAGGTCATGTGGTCGGCGCGTGCGATTGAACGTGTTGGTGATCGCTGCCAAAATATTTGTGAATACATTATCTACTTTGTGAAAGGCAAAGACGTACGTCATCTAGGTGATCAAAGCATTGATGACGTACTGAAGTAACCTTATAAGCGCAGGCCTAAGCCCACAGAGAAGTTGACTGCTGTATCGGTAAACGTGTGGGTTTTGTCGTCTTTAAAGATATCCAAGTCCGCCCCCGCTCTGACTGAGAGAAGCGGATTTACCTGATACACATAAGCACCACCGATACTCAATCCTGTGGTATCTCTTCTTTCCTCTCTATAAGTGCCATCATAGCTGGCTATACCAAGACTGGCTTGAAAGCCCATTTGTGGCTGGTGGTCAAACATGTGTTGAAAACCAACACGATAGGCATCGATAGTTTCGTCAAAGTTTCCACTGGTGTAGGTCACTCGTGAGTAATCGAAATAGAGCGCATCAAAGCCTGCAATGTCATTAGTGCCAAGTTGAATACCAGCGCCACGAAATGAGCCAACTTTCACTTCTGGAGAAATAAATAACCCGGATGCGTTTATCGATAAAGGTATGAAGAGTGTGAGTAAAGGGAGGATCTTTTTCATATAACTTCTCAAGGGATCTACTACGAAGCTTCCTTGCCGAGGTAAGCTGAACTCCTTTCAGTTAGCTTGCTAGTAACAATCTTATTGAGAAGTTGTGTTTATGCCTAAATAGCTATCGTTATCTGGGTGATAATTAAATCTTATCAGTCTGTTGTTTTAGGCCTTGCTGTATAAGCCCTACTAACCACTGAAGGAGAGGGTTATTTCGGTTTCGAATATGCATATGAGCATGGATAGACTTCATTTGTGCTTGTCCATCTATCGTGATATCGACAGCTCTTAGTCCTTGGAATTGCTCTATTGGGAATAAGTTAGAGTGGGGCAAATACATGTCGGTATGCTTGACCACATCTAGTATTGCCGTGATCATTTCTGAGCGAAAGCCAATGGTATGCTCTACGCCCATACCTGTGAGAAGTTCAGAAGCATAACTAAACTTGTCGTTCCATCCTGGAGAAATCAAAGAGGCAATTGGATAGCCGGATAGGTCTTTTGGCTCGACATGTAATTTGGTGATCGGGTGATCTTTACGGACAAAAATACGGCCTTTCAAATCGAGTAGTTTTGGTGCATAAATTTCTTTATTTGAGAGGAGTAGCTCGTAGTTCACTCCTACAAGTGTTTCACCTTTTAATATTTCATCTACCGTGCTGTTTGACCAGCCAACTAACTCAAGTTGAGCATTTGGTGCGAGTAAATTGATCTGCTCAAAAAGAAAACCGGGCAGACAAGTCATTGTGACAGGAGCGAGTGCGATTCGAATCTTGTTATCTAACTCCGCAGGGGCAAATTGGTGAGAGCGGTTAACTGCCGAAGCTAAGCCATCCAGGTGAGGGGTAATATCGTTGGCGAGAGATTCAGCGAAAGAAGTTGGCTCAAGACCTGTTTTGATTTTAACAAACAGTTCATCATCGAAGTGATTACGGAGTTTTTGTAGTGCTTGACTGATTGCAGGTTGAGAGACGAATAAACGCTGTGAGGCTTTACGCATGTTTCGCTCTTGCATCAAAACCATAAAGGTTTTGAGTAGATTCAGGTCAAGCGTGTGGTACAGATCTTTCGCCATATTATGTCTCTAATATTTTTCAGGAACGAAGGTTTGGTCTTCTATAGGCGCTCGAACGTAGCCTGCTTTGTTTAGTTTTGGAAGCTCAATTATCGAATGCTCCAAATCTTTATACTCTATTTGGCTAAGTAAATGGCTGATGCAGTTCAGTCGAGCCTTCTTTTTATCATCTGAAGGGACAACCCACCAAGGGCAGTTTTTGGTATCTGTATAAGCGAACATTTTATCTTTTGCTTCCGAATACTCCGCCCATCGATTACGAGATTCTAAATCCATAGGGCTAAATTTCCAGCGTTTTATCGGGGTATTAATACGTTCTAAAAAGCGCTTCTCTTGTTTTTCATCTGAAACCGAAAACCAATATTTTATCAATATGATACCGGATCTTAGTAACATGCGTTCAAACTCCGGACAAGAACGGAGAAACTCTTCGTATTGCTCTGGTGTACAGAAGCCCATTACTTTCTCGACTCCTGCGCGGTTGTACCAGCTTCGGTCGAATAAGACGATTTCTCCGGCCGCAGGCAAATGAGCAACATAGCGTTGAAAGTACCACTGTGTTTTTTCTTTCTCTGTTGGGGTAGGAAGTGCTGCAATGCGGCAGACGCGAGGGTTGAGCTTTTCGGTGATACGTTTGATGGTGCCGCCTTTTCCTGCTGCGTCACGCCCTTCAAAAAGTACTACGACTTTGAGTCCTTTATGTTTGACCCACTCTTGGAGCTTAACTAATTCAATTTGCAGCTGCTCTAGTGCTTCTTCATATTCCTTTTTCTTTAGTTTCGCCATGTTCCCTCCCGTCCTTAGTTATCAATATGTTAGCATTCAATAACCAAAGACGGGATTTGAAAGTGCTTAATTGAGAGCTGTTACCATGTTCGCGATAGCGTCGGTGTTGGTGACAGGAATCGAAAAGTCATCCACATCGGCAGCGCCCATTTTGCTTTGCTCAGCAATAAAGGTCATATGACTTGGGCGAGTTGTCTTGCCAGATAAGTGCACTTCGGTGACTTTGGCTTGTTCAACGATCTGACCAACATTGTCCGCGCTCACACCGGCGCCCGCCATGATCGCAATGCGTCCTTGCGCTTGCTCAACTAAGGCTTTAAGCACATCGATCCCTTGCGGTGCAGAAGGTGCAAGACCGGAAGTCAAAATACGCTCACAGCCTAAGCTGATCACTTCCTCTAACGCTTTTTCTGCATCGCGACACTGGTCAAAGGCACGATGGAAAGTCACGCCTAAGCCAAGCGCTTGAGCAAATTCACACAGTGCCGTTGCGTACGGCATATGAATATCGCCGTCTTGCGTTAGTACACCCAACACGACACCGTCCAAGCCCGCTTGTTTGGTGGCTTCAATATCCCAGCGCATCATTTCTATCTCTTCTTCGTTGTAGAAGAAATCACCTTGGCGTGGTCGAATCATCGCGTAAACCGGAATGGTAGAGCGTTTAGCGGCTTGCAGCATAAAGCCGTAGCTTGGGGTTAAACCGCCTAACGCGAGCGAGGTGCAAAGCTCGATACGGGTTGCTCCACCATTAATCGCATTATGGAGAGATTCAATATTGTCGATACAGACTTCAAGTTGAGTGTTCACGAGGTTGCCCTGAATTATTGTAATTACAACAAATACTAGCAGGACAAAAGGGGAGAATCTTTACCAAGGCAGAGGGAAATAGAGGTAAATTTCTTGCGTGAGGTTTGCCTCTTTTGCTTTTTAAAAGCGCAGAGAAAAAGAAAGCCCAGAGCAGAACTCTGGGCTTTTTATGACTTTACTTAGACTGATTGGCGTTTGCGGTTTTTCCGCTATAGCTTTTTGCTTTATATATACATCCAACCAACACACCCATTGAGCTTGGGCGGCAGTGTCTATTACTTGCTTAGGTCGTCTGCGTGCTCAGATAGGAACGCAGCAACACCTTTTGGAGATGCGTCCATACCTGCTTTACCTTCTTCCCATTGTGCAGGACATACTTCGCCGTGCTTCTGGTGGAAGTTTAGTGCATCAACCATGCGTAGCATTTCGTCGATGTTACGACCTAGTGGTAGATCGTTAACTACTTGGTGACGTACAAGACCATCTTCGTCGATTAGGAAAGAACCACGGAAAGCAACGCCTTCTTCTGGGTGCTCTACATCGTACGCTTTACAGATTTCGTGCTTAACGTCAGCAACTAGAGGGTATTTAACTTGACCGATACCGCCATCTTCGATAGCAGTGTTACGCCATGCGTTGTGAGAGAACTGAGAATCGATAGATACACCGATTACTTCAACACCTTTAGCTTGGAAGTCAGCTAGACGGTTGTCGAATGCGATCAGTTCAGACGGGCAAACGAACGTGAAATCTAGTGGGTAGAAGAATACTACTGCTTTCTTACCTTTAGTGAATTCTGCAAAGTTGAAGTTGTCAACGATTTCACCGTTACCTAGAACAGCTGCTGCAGTAAAGTCAGGGGCTTGACGACCTACTAGTACCATTTTTTTGCTCCTAAAAATTTTGGTTAGCTCCAAACCTAATTCAGTTATTTAGGTTTGGTCCGTGTTTGTACGAGACAAACTATAGTACAGATTGTAGTATGGAAAAAAGCGAAATAAATAGATTGAGTTCATCGAAAAAAGCGATAAAACCGAAACTATTATCTCGATCACTAGAACAGCAATAGATACCAATAGAATTATGAATAAATGGCCTAGCTTGAAGCAGTTACACTATTTGGTCACTCTGCACGAAACAAGACATTTTAGCGACGCTGCTCAGCGTTGCTTTGTCAGTCAATCGACTTTAAGTAAAGGTATCCAAAACCTTGAAGAGTTGATTGGTTGCCCGCTTTACGAAAAAAAAGATAAGAAGAGTCCGTTAGTCTTTACCCAAGCCGGTGAAATGGTGGTACAACACGGTCGAGAACTGCTCGCGAAAGGGCAAGACCTTGTTGAATTGGGTCGCTTATGCCAAGGCGATGATATGGAAGGTCAGCTTAAAGTAGGCTGTATCCCAACGATTGCCCCTTTCTTATTGTGTGACCTTGTTCAAGAGGTGAACTATCGCTTCCCACAATTAAACCTTCTATTAAGAGAGGACACGACGACTAACTTGCTGCAAGCGCTTCGTCACGGTGAGTTGGACGTATTGATTCTAGCTCTACCCGTAGAGATAGAGGGAATGGAAAGTCGCGTGGTTGGTCAAGATCCATTCCGTATGGTGATCAGCGCCAATCAAGCGGATTCTGTGCCAGTGCCGATTCGTTATGCGGACTTACCAGATGAATCCGTCTTCTTATTAGAGAAGGAGCACTGTCTTACTGAGCATGCAGTATCGGCGTGTAAGTTGACGGATAAAGAGAAGATCAATCCATTCACCGCAACCAGTCTTCATACTTTAGTGCAGATGGTCGCTAATGGTCTGGGTACTACGTTTATCCCGCAAATGGCGATTGATCACGGCTTGCTGCAAAACCAAAACTTGGTGGTGATCGACCCTCCAGGTCAGCAAGCATATCGCGATATTGGTTTGGTTTGGCGTCCGAGTTCGTCACGATCTAACACTTTCAATCAATTGGCAGAAGTCGTCTCTGAACTGCTTTAGCTATTAGTATTAGCCTACTATCCCCAATCTAATATCAAAAAGCGCACTAGAAATAGTGCGCTTTTTAGCATTTTATTCTGTGCGTGAACTTTGACTTGTAAAATTTTACAGATGAACTTTCATGAAGCTTTCATAAAATAGTGAAATTTCACAATGTTAATTTTACACAATCTCCTAGGTAATGCGTTTAAGTCGCGTTTAATTTTCTCTTCCTAGCCCTTGTGAATACAAGGAATTTCCTTCCGCCTTACTATTCATACGCTTGTTTGAATTTAAAAAAAGCCTGTAAAATTAGTGTAATTAAATTACGTAATAATTACAAATTAAACTCAAAAATCAAACACTTGTTTGATACCGAATAAAACTTTGAATTTAACGTTTTGTTTACTTGAGGGGTTTCGCTTAATCCTTTGTTGGGTTAGCTTAATTAAAGGCTTGTAAGACTTATGTCTAGATTGAAAATGCAATTCAGGTTGCGCAAGGTATAGACACAACGAAGCAAAGTGAACACCAAATCAAAGGATGTAATTTGTTGTTCATAACTTACAAATGTAGCTTTAGGCTGACTGCCCAAGATGGATAAAGCACGTTAAGGATGAATGATTATGCTTGCTCAGACAGAACAAAAAACACAACAACTAAAGCAAACCCAAGGCATGCTTGAGGTGAATGGAGTCGTTGCTCCTGAACATCAAGCAATTTTCCCTGTTGAAGCCCAAACCTTTTTATCTCTACTGTGTGAAAAATTTGCCGGACATGTTGAACAGTTGCTGGAAGCACGAGAAGAGAAGCAAGCACGCATCGATGCTGGTGAGCTGCCAGATTTTCTACCAGAGACACAAGACATTCGTGAAGGAAGTTGGAAGATCCTTGGAATTCCGCAAGATCTGCAAGATCGCCGAGTGGAAATTACCGGACCAACCGATCGCAAGATGGTGATTAACGCACTGAATGCGAATGTAAAAGTATTCATGGCAGACTTCGAAGACTCAATGTCTCCGGCGTGGAGTAAAGTTCTAGATGGTCAAATTAACCTGCGTGATGCTGTTAATGGCACCATCAGCTACACCAATCCTGGCAATGGCAAGCACTATCAGCTGGCAGAAGACCCAGCGGTGTTGATCTGCCGTGTTCGCGGACTGCATCTAAAAGAAAAACACGTAACGTGGCACGGTCAGATCATTCCAGGTGCGCTATTCGATTTTGCCTTGTACTTCTATAACAACTACAAAGCGCTACTGAAAAAGGGAAGCGGTCCTTACTTCTACATTCCAAAGCTGCAATCACATCATGAAGCGAAGTGGTGGAGCGAAGTGTTCCATTTCACCGAAGAGTATTTCGGTTTGGATACAGGCACCATCAAAGCGACTGTATTGATTGAAACCTTACCAGCCGTATTCGAAATGGATGAGATTCTGTTCTCATTGAAAGAACACATTGTTGGTTTGAACTGTGGTCGTTGGGATTACATCTTTAGCTACATCAAAACACTGAAAAACCACCCAGATCGCGTACTACCGGATCGCCAAGTGGTGACCATGGACAAGCCATTCCTCAACGCTTACTCAAGATTGTTGGTACGCACTTGTCATAAACGTGGCGCATTTGCGATGGGCGGCATGGCAGCCTTTATTCCGGCTAAAGACCCACAAGAAAACCAAAAAGTGTTGGATAAGATCCATAACGATAAATCGCTAGAAGCCAACAACGGTCACGACGGCACTTGGGTTGCACACCCTGGTCTGGCAGACACCGCAATGGAAGTGTTCAGCGCCACACTGGGGCAGCGTACCAACCAATTGGATGTGAGCCGCTCAGAAGACGCGCCAATCACCGCCGCAGAGCTGCTTGAGCCGTGCGAGGGTGAACGCTCAGAAGAAGGTATGCGCCACAACATCCGCGTTGCGCTGCAATACATCGAAGCTTGGATCTCTGGCAACGGATGTGTGCCGATTTACGGACTGATGGAAGACGCTGCAACGGCAGAAATCTCACGTGCTTCTATCTGGCAATGGATTCAACACAGCAAGTCGCTCGATAACGGATTGAAGGTCACTAAAGAGCTGTTCGAACTCTATCTGAAAGAAGAGATTGAAGTCGTGAAGCAAGAAATTGGCGAGCAGCGCTACCAAGCCGGTCGATTTGAGGAAGCGGCAGACTTGATGGCAAGGCTCACCACCAGTGATGAACTGACCAACTTTTTAACCATTCCAGGTTATGACTACTTGGATTAACCCAAAGATTTAGAACACTAATTTTACTTAACCAATACGTGAAAGATTCGAGGCAGATAAGGATGTACTGCCTGAGAACGGAAAACTCAACGCACATGCACAAGTGCACATTATAAGAGGGATAGACCAATGACTAACTTAACTCGCCGCCAACAAATTGAAGCTCTGGAAAAAGATTGGGCAACCAACCCGCGCTGGAAAAACGTAAAGCGTACTTACACAGCAGAAGAAGTAGTAGAACTGCGTGGCTCTATGGTGCCAGCGAACACAATTGCACAACGTGGTGCTGACAAACTTTGGTCACTGGTCAATGGTAGCTCAAAGAAAGGCTACGTAAACTGTCTTGGTGCACTAACGGGTGGTCAAGCCGTACAGCAAGCAAAAGCGGGTATTGAAGCGATTTACCTATCAGGTTGGCAGGTAGCGGCGGATAACAACACCGCTTCGACGATGTACCCAGACCAATCTCTGTACCCAGTAGATTCTGTGCCATCGGTAGTAAAGCGCATCAATAACTCATTCCGTCGCGCAGACCAAATCCAGTGGTCAGCGGGTAAGTCGCCAGAAGACGAAGGCGGTATTGATTACTTCCTACCAATCGTAGCGGATGCAGAAGCAGGCTTTGGTGGTGTACTTAACGCTTACGAGCTAATGAAGTCGATGATCGACGCAGGAGCGGCAGGTGTTCACTTTGAAGACCAACTGGCGTCAGTGAAGAAGTGTGGTCACATGGGCGGTAAAGTACTGGTTCCAACTCAAGAAGCGGTGCAAAAACTGGTCGCGGCTCGCTTAGCAGCGGATGTTGCTGGTACGACAACGCTAGTAATCGCACGTACCGATGCAAACGCAGCAGACCTACTAACGTCTGATTGTGACCCATACGATAAAGACTTTATCCAAGGAGAGCGCACACCAGAGGGGTTCTACCGTGTTCGTGCAGGTATTGACCAAGCTATCTCTCGTGGTCTGGCTTATGCTCCTTACGCGGATCTTATCTGGTGTGAGACAGCAACGCCTTGTTTAGAAGAAGCGCGTAAGTTTGCAGAAGCAATTCACGCAGAATACCCAGACCAACTGTTGGCATACAACTGTTCGCCATCATTCAACTGGGAGAAGAACCTAGACGCTGAAACCATTGCTAAGTTCCAACAAGAACTGGCGAATATGGGCTACAAGTACCAGTTCATCACACTAGCAGGTATCCACAACATGTGGTTCAACATGTTCGAACTGGCACACGCTTACGCACAAGGCGAAGGTATGCGTCATTACGTTGAGAAAGTTCAGCGTCCTGAGTTTGAAGCGGCAGAAAAAGGCTACACGTTTGTAGCGCACCAACAAGAGGTAGGTACAGGTTACTTCGACCGAATGACCAACACTATCCAAGGTGGTCAATCATCAGTGACAGCACTGACAGGCTCTACTGAAGAAGACCAGTTTTAATCACTACTCGATGGTAGCGAGAAAATGCAAGCTTTCTCGCTACACTTCAACAGCGGATAATCTGCTTAGATAACAAATGAGTATGTTTTGAGCGGCGGCAATTGCCGCTCTTTTTGTTATCGTAAATGGTATTGCACCACTCACTCATTGGACTCGATCTCTTCTGGCTCTACTTCTTCTTGTAATTCAAGTAGGTTAATAGCGATGGTTACGAAGTCCGTGTCAGTAATGATCCCAACCAAATGCCCTTTATTTACTACTGGAAGGCAGCCTACTTTATGTTTTTGCATATAGATGGCACTTTCTTTCAGGCCCGCTCTTGGTTCCGCGGTCATGATGTTGGTATGCATTACTTCATATAAGGGAGTATCGAGAGTAAACGATTGTTCCGCCTCATCTGGGTGCAAACAGGATTCTTGTGCGGCAAGAATATCGCGGTGAGTCACCAAGCCTTTTAAATGTTTATTGGCATCAACAACCGGAATATGTCGAATATCAAGTGCTTCCATCATGCTTTTTGCGTCGCGTAATGTGTGCTCACGCAATAAAGTATGAGGGTTACGAGTCATCATATCTTCAACCTTGATCATAAAGACCTCCAGCAGTGTTGTCCTTTTCTTAAATATAGAGAAAAAACCAATTTATATCTGGGAGCTAACTCGTTTTTCACTAATAAAAAATGTCGTTTAGATGGAGATCAAACCGCAGATAAATTCAGCTGGACAAACATGGAAATCAAACTATATGTCAGCATAGAGAGGCCAGTCTCAACTTAGTAACAAAGTGTATTTGGCATTTCGCTAAAAAGAACTCAAGACGCTGGGTTTCGTTCTAGGATCGCTCAGCTAATGACAACCCCACGATGCGAGTTGTTTGGCATTTTTTCCAAAAGTTTTGTCATTCGCGTATGCAATCAATAGAGACTAATCGCATCTCTCAGTGATTCAATTTTACTATTTTGGGTACTTTTGGATGATGCAGTCTCGATTTATTGACTGAAGATGACAATGTTGAAGAAAGTTCTGGCTGCCATGGCAGCGATGCTCTCAATCCAATCTGTTCATAGTATTGTATTGGGGGACGCGGAGTTTGATGTTGCTGACCGCGTGACTATTAGAGCGAGCAATATGGCTGAGTTTCCAATTTGTGGGGGCACTCTTATTGCTGAGCAATGGGTAATGACGGCAGCGCACTGTGTTGTGATGGGACAAGGCATAGATGAGATCTCATATTACGTAACTAACCCGGGCGATCTCGCGGTTACTGCTAAAGCTTACGATCTCAATAATACTTCAGTGGACAACTATTACACGGTTTCTCACGTTGTAGTTCATCCGTATTACACTCGAATTGCTAAAGCTAAATTGGATAAAAAAGGCAATGTCGTACCGATTCAAACGGCCCTAGACAGTGATATAGCACTGCTATACCTTGATCGCCCAGTTACTAATGCTGCTATTGCACAACTGGCTTCCATGGATGATATGAGTGTGATTGAGGCAAGGTTGAATCTTGATTGGAATCAGGAATATACAACAAATCAACGTTATCCCAATGTTTCTGTGTTTGGTTGGGGAACAACGACGCCAAAAGCTGAAATTCCGTCAGTGTATCTTCAAAAGACCACGAGTGCATTTTTGCCAATTGAAGAGTGCTATAACCGTTTAGAGGTTGGGCATAGTTACCCTGGCGTGATTAACTCGAGAAACAATCAAACCAAACTTTGCACTTTACCGACAGAGATTAATGTTCTCGAACCAAACGATCGGACGCAGTATGGCAATAGTGCTTGTAAAGGGGATAGTGGTGGTCCGTTAATTGATGATGTGACTGGGTTACAAATTGGTATTGTGAGTGGGGGGCCGATTATCCTACCGACTTGTGGTTCTGTCACGATACCTAGCTTTTTTACCAAGGTAAGCCACTATTATGACTGGATACAGTCTTACGTTACCGCTGATATGCCGCCAGTCAGTTACATTATTGAGCCAAACTTTATCATTGAGGCGCGAGAGGATGCGGAAAGAGAGTGTCATGATGGGATTGCAACCAATAACTGTAACTTCAGAGATTCTGAAGACGATGGCGGAAGCTTAAGTAGTTGGCTATTCGGCTTACTTGTTCCACTCGTGTGGATACGTAGACGAAGCGATTAAATGTCAATCAAATAAACCCAATTAAAAAGCAGCGGACTCCGCTGCTTTTTAATTTGTGCTAATCCTGACACTTTCACGTTTTATTACACTCTTAGTGAAAGCTTTTACAGTCAATCTAGGGGGATTTGCTTGCTATTGCAGCATGTAAACATATACTAGTCTGCTGCGAAAAACTCGTCGCAATTTTATCGTCGTCCTTGACGTGATTTGACCAATAGATAAGACAAGTAACATGCAAGTATCAGATTTCCATTTCGACCTTCCAGATGAACTCATCGCTCGTTACCCTCAGCCAGAGCGTACCGCTAGCCGACTGCTGCAAATGGACGGCAATACTGGTGAGCTAATTGATGGCACGTTTACCGATGTGCTGGAACAAGTTCAAGCCGGTGACCTAGTGGTTTTCAACAATACTCGCGTTATCCCTGCGCGTATGTTTGGTCGTAAAGAATCAGGCGGTAAGTTAGAAGTGCTGGTGGAGCGCATGCTCGACGAGAAAAGCATTCTGGCACACGTTCGTTGTTCTAAGTCGCCAAAACCAGGCACAACGATCTTGGTTGGTGAAAACGATGAATACTCGGCTGAGATGGTGGCTCGTCATGATGCGCTGTTTGAGCTGAAATTTAACTCTGATAAGACGGTACTCGAGATTTTGGAAGAAATTGGTCACATGCCACTTCCTCCATACATCGACCGCCCAGATGAAGATGCGGATAAAGAGCGTTACCAAACGGTTTATAACCAAAAGCCAGGTGCGGTTGCAGCGCCGACGGCGGGCCTTCACTTTGATGATGTTCTGCTTGAGAAAATCAAAGCGAAAGGCGCTGAGTTTGCATACGTTACTTTGCACGTGGGTGCGGGTACGTTCCAACCAGTAAAAGTGGATGACATTAACGATCACCACATGCACGCAGAATACGTAGAAGTACCGCAGGATGTTGTGGATGCGATTAACGCAACTAAAGCGCGCGGCGGTCGAATCGTTGCAGTTGGTACAACATCAGTGCGTTCACTAGAAAGTGCAGCGCAAGACGCGCTGAAGAAAGGGACAGAATTGGTTCCATTCTTTGGCGATACTGAAATCTTTATCTACCCTGGTTACGAGTACCAGCTGGTGGATTGCTTGATCACCAACTTCCACTTACCAGAATCAACGTTGATCATGTTGGTCAGTGCGTTTGCTGGATACGAGAACACCATGAATGCTTACAAGCATGCGGTGGAAAACAAATACCGTTTCTTCTCGTACGGTGACTCAATGTTTATTAAAAAGAAGACAGCATAATGTTTTAACCCCTCCTTAGCCCTCTCCTTACAAAGGGAAGGGGACTTGATGCGGTCTCGCCAATTAAGGCGTGCAGAACAGTTCCTTTCTCTTGTGACGGGGTAGGCTAGTAGGGGTTAGAAAGCTAACGATTTACGAGTGCTAGCAGTAAGCTAGGAAACAAATCAGAACCTCTGTTTTGTTTCTCGCACGGAAGGCGACCGCTCCTTAAAGTAGGGTTTACTACCCTGGATACATTGTCAGACTGTTTCTCTGACACCCGGAGGCATCGTGAAATTAAAATTCGATCTTAAGAAAAAAAACGGCAATGCGCGTCGTGGTCAATTGACCTTCGAACGTGGCACTGTTCAAACTCCTGCGTTCATGCCAGTAGGTACTTACGGTACCGTTAAAGGTATGACACCAGAAGAAGTGAAAGGTACTGGTGCAGAAATCCTGCTAGGTAACACTTTCCACCTATGGCTACGTCCTGGTCAAGAAGTGATGAAAATGCACGGTGACCTGCACGATTTCATGAACTGGCACGGTCCTATTCTTACCGATTCAGGCGGTTTCCAAGTATTCAGCCTAGGTAAAATGCGTAAGATCACTGAGAAAGGTGTTCATTTCCGTAGCCCAGTAAACGGCGACAAGATTTTCATGGATGCTGAAAAGTCGATGGAAATCCAAAAAGACCTAGGTTCTGACATCGTAATGATCTTCGACGAGTGTACGCCATACCCAGCGACACACAACGAAGCGAAAAAATCGATGGAAATGTCGCTACGTTGGGCGCAGCGCTCACGTGACCACTTCAATAAGCTAGAAAACCCGAACAACCTATTTGGTATCGTTCAAGGTGGTGTTTACGAAGATCTGCGTGATGTGTCTATCAAAGGCCTGACTGAAATTGGTTTTGACGGTTACGCGGTTGGTGGTCTTGCAGTAGGTGAACCGAAAGAAGACATGCACCGTATCCTTGAGCACACATGTCCACAGCTTCCAGAAGACAAGCCTCGTTACCTAATGGGCGTAGGCAAACCAGAAGACTTGGTTGAAGGTGTTCGTCGTGGTATCGACATGTTTGACTGTGTAATGCCAACGCGTAACGCGCGTAATGGTCACCTATTTGTGACTGGTGGTGTGATCAAGATCCGTAATGCGAAACATAAAACGGATACAACTCCGCTAGATCCGCACTGTGACTGTTACACTTGTCAGCACTACAGCAAATCGTACCTTCACCACCTAGAGCGTTGTAACGAAATCCTAGGTGCTCGTCTGAACACTATCCACAACCTACGCTACTACCAGCGTCTGATGGAAAGCATTCGTAAGGCGATTGATGAAGATCGTTTCGATGAGTTCGTTACTGAGTTTTATGAGCGTCGTGGTCGTGAAGTACCACCGCTAGCAAAAGAGCAGTAATTAACAGATTAAAAGAATTAAAGCCTTTGGCATGTTGCCAGAGGCTTTTGCTAATAAAGTAGGCTAACGTACGTTATTTTTGAGAAGGTGATCTCTATTACTTAATCTCAAACTTGAATCTAAATTACGAAAGCCCAACTTGTTGGATTATCAATAAAATATAATGAGGATGTTTTAATGTTTATTTCTCAAGCTCACGCAGCAGCAGAAGGCGCACCAGCAGGCGGCGGTTTTGAAATGCTAATCATGCTAGGCATGTTCGCAGTGATCTTCTACTTCATGATCTACCGCCCACAATCTAAACGTGTTAAAGAACACAAGAACCTGATGTCTTCAATGGGCAAAGGCGATGAAGTTCTAACAAGCGGTGGTCTAGTGGGTAAAATCACTAAGATTGCTGAAGACAACGACTACATTTCAATTGAGCTTAATGCAAACAATGAAGTTGTAATCAAGAAAGACTTCGTAACTGCAGTGCTACCAAAAGGTACACTGAAGTCTCTATAAAACAGCTAAAGGATCCTCGCTGTGCTAAACCGTTATCCATTATGGAAGTACTTGATGGTATTTTTTGCCATCGTCACCGCAGCGTTATACGCGCTTCCAAATATCTACGGTGAAGATCCGGCTATTCAAGTTACAGGGGCGCGTGGCGCCTCTGTAGATATGTCAACGCTGGATGCTGTCACTAAAGCTCTTGATAAAGAGCACCTTTCTCATAAATCCATTGCTCTCGAGAATGGATCAATCCTTGTACGTTTCAATGACACTGATACTCAAATCAGTGCCCGCGATATTATCAGCGAAGCGCTTGGCAAAGATAAAATTGTTGCACTAAACCTTGCTGCATCTACGCCAGATTGGCTAGAAGCAATTGGTGCGTCGCCACTGAAACTAGGTCTTGACCTACGTGGTGGTGTTCACTTCTTAATGGAAGTGGATATGGACGCAGCAATGGAGAAGCTTGTTGGGCAACAAGAAGAAGCTTTCCGTAGTGAACTTCGTGAAGCTAAGGTTCGTTATCGTGCGATTCGCCCTTCTGGTAAAGATGGTGTCGAAGTCTTGCTACGTAACGAAGAGCAACTAGCGGAAGCAAAAGCAACGCTAGAGAAGAATCACCCTGACATGAACTTTGTCGACTCTGATTCTGATGGTCGTTACGCGTTGATTGCCACCTTTACCGAGCAACGTTTACAAGAGATACGTAACTACGCAGTTGAACAAAACATCACGATTCTTCGTAACCGTGTTAACGAACTGGGTGTAGCTGAGCCACTAGTTCAACGTCAAGGTGCTAGCCGCATCGTAGTTGAGCTACCTGGTGTTCAAGACACAGCTCGTGCGAAGGAAATTCTAGGTGCTACGGCAACACTAGAGTTCCGCGAAGTAGATGATAAAGCTGACCTGTCAGCGGCGGCAAGTGGTCGCGCGCCAGCGGGGAGCGAAATCAAGATGGACCGTGATGGTCGCCCAGTTGTGCTTAAGAAGCGCGTTATTCTTGGTGGTCAAAGCATCACGGATGCAAGCTCAAGTGTTGATGAATACGGTCGTCCACAAGTTAATATCTCGCTAGATAGCGAAGGTGGTAACAAGATGTCAGCGTTCTCTAAGAAGAACATCGGTAAGTTAATGGCTACCGTGTTTGCAGAGTACAAAGACAGTGGTCGTCGTACGCCTGAAGGCAAAGTTATCCTTGATAAGCATGAAGAGGTAATCAACCAAGCAACGATTCAATCGGCTCTTGGTCGTAACTTCCGTATCACTGGTATTGACTCTGCGGCAGAAGCGCACAACTTAGCACTTCTACTACGTGCCGGTGCTCTTATCGCACCTATCTCTATCGTTGAAGAGCGCACCATTGGTCCATCAATGGGTCAGCAAAACATCGATATGGGTATCCAAGCATGTATCTGGGGTATGGTTGCGGTAATGTTATTTACCCTGCTTTACTACCGTGGCTTTGGTCTGATTGCCAACATTGCATTGATGGCAAACTTGGTTCTTATCATTGGTGTAATGTCGATGATTCCAGGCGCTACCATGACGCTGCCTGGTATTGCCGGTATCGTATTGACAGTTGGTATGGCGGTCGATGCGAACGTTCTGATATTTGAGCGTATCCGTGAAGAGCTTCGAGATGGGCGCAGTCCACAGCAAGCGATTCACCAAGGTTACGCGAACGCATTCAGTACCATTGCCGATGCGAACATCACTACGCTTATCACTGCAATCATTCTATTTGCAGTAGGTACAGGTGCGGTGAAAGGTTTCGCGGTAACACTATCTATCGGTATTCTAACTTCAATGTTCACCGCTATTGTAGGTACACGTTGTATCGTGAACCTGATTTATGGTGGCAAACGCGTTGATAAATTGTCGATCTAAGGCTGGGAATTAATATGTTTCAAATTCTAAAAGCAGAAAATACGATCGGCTTTATGCGTTGGTCGAAAGTAGCATTTGTATTCTCTATTATTATGATTGCTGCTTCTATCTTCACACTTTCAACCAAATGGTTGAATTGGGGCCTAGACTTTACGGGCGGTACGTTAATCGAGGTAGGTTTTGAACAGCCTGCAAACCTTGAAGAGATTCGTGCAGCTCTAGACTCGAAAGGCTTCGGCGATGCGACCGTACAAAACTTTGGTAGTGCTCGTGATGTTATGGTTCGTCTTCGTCCTCGTGATGATGTTTCTGGTGAAACGCTGGGCAACCAAATCATTGGCGCAATCAAAGACGGTACAGGTGAAAGCGTAGAAATGCGCCGTATCGAATTCGTAGGTCCAAACGTTGGTGATGAGCTAACTGAAGCGGGCGGCCTAGCGATCCTTGTGTCGCTAATCTGTATCCTGATCTACGTATCGATGCGATTCGAGTGGCGTCTAGCTGCTGGTGCAGTAATGGCATTGGCGCACGACATCATCATCACGCTGGGTGTCTTCTCACTCATGCAAATTGAAGTTGACCTAACCATCGTAGCGGCGCTACTCACGGTAGTCGGTTACTCGCTCAACGATACCATCGTTGTATTCGACCGGATCCGTGAAAACTTCCGTAAGATGCGTAAAGGTGAACCTTCAGACATCATGGATGCGTCAATCACTCAAACGTTGAGCCGTACATTGATTACGTCTGGTACAACCTTGTTTGTAGTTATTGCACTGTTCATGCAGGGTGGTGCAATGATTCATGGTTTCGCGACCGCGCTTCTACTAGGTATCACTGTAGGTACTTACTCTTCTATCTATGTAGCATCAGCACTTGCGCTAAAACTGGGTATCCAGAAAGAGCACTTGATGCCACCTCAAGTAGACAAAGAAGGTGCCGAGTTCGACGAGATGCCATAAGGCAGATTGAGAATCGAAAACAAAAACCGCTGAACAATCAGCGGTTTTTTTGTATTTGAAATACATACACAAGCAGTATCGAATTTAGGGTATAAAAAAAGCCCCGCTCAATGAGCGGGGCTATTCAAAAGTCATCAGCGTGACGGGCTTAGTATGACTTCAGAATCTTACTTAAGGATCGCGCTGTTGCCGTTTTCGCGAACGTGCTTAAGAATAGATTTCGCGCCACGAGCGCTAGAAGCTACGATGTTACCAGACTTCATGTAGTCAGTACCGCCAGCGAAGTCAGTTAGGATTGCGCCAGCTTCACGAGCAATAAGCTCACCAGCAGCCATCTGCCAAGGTTTTAGACCTAGCTCGAAGTAACCATCTACACGGCCAGCTGCTACGTAACATAGGTCAAGAGCAGAACAACCGCTACGACGGAAGTCAGCACACTCAGTGAATAGAGAACCTACGATCTTGATGTAAGACTCTGAGTGTTGCTTCTGTTTGAATGGGAAACCAGTCGCTAGAACAGTACCGTGTAGGTCTTTAAGTTGAGTAACACGGATACGAGCGTTGTTTAGCTGAGCGCCAGCACCGCGTTGTGCAGTGAATAGCTCGTTTTGCATTGGATCGTATACACAAGCCACTTCAGTTTTACCTTTGAAGCGAACTGCGATAGATACTGCGAAAGTTGGGTAACCTTTTACAAAGTTATTAGTGCCATCCAGTGGGTCGATGATCCATTGTACGTCTTTATCTTTACCTTCGATAAGACCGGCTTCTTCAGCAACGATACAGTGCTCTGGGTAAGAGTGTTTGATCGTATCGATGATGATAGCTTCTGCTTCTTTGTCTACATTAGTAACAAAGTCATTAGTGCCTTTTAGCGTAGATTCAATTTTATCTGTGTTTTCTAATGATTTAGCAATGTGATTGCCTGCCTTTCGCGCAGCGCGAATAGCAATGTTTAGCATTGGATGCATACGAATTTCCCAACGGATGTTAAAGAACAATTTAAAGCGGCGGCGAGTATACCAGAGTGAAAGGAAAAAGGAAGTGGTTATTTTTTGTTCGCGTATAAAAGTAACCGTTTTAGTTTTATCGTAAAGCTCGAAAACAATTGATGAGAATGCGAATAGAAACCCGCTTCACTCTAGGGTGTGTTAGAAAGTTATGGTAACATCTTTCGGTTTTAAATCAGGTAGCAAATACAGATGTTGGATCAAGTAAAAATCGTACTCGTCGGGACTTCTCATTCTGGCAACATTGGTTCCGCCGCGCGAGCAATGAAAGTCATGGGATTAAGCCAACTAGTATTGGTTGATCCGCAATGTGAAGTCGATGAGCAAACTCTTGCTCTTGCTGCTGGCGCCGGCGATATCGCTCAAAATGCCACGGTCGTAAATACGCTCGAAGAAGCCATTGCCGATTGTGGTCTTGTGGTTGGTTCAAGTGCTCGTTCACGTACACTTGAATGGCCAATGCTTGAGCCACGTGAGTGTGGTGAGAAGTTTGCTGTTGAAGGGCAAAAACACCCAGTCGCATTAGTCTTTGGCCGTGAGAGAACTGGCCTCACGAATGATGAGCTTCAGAAGTGTCACTACCACGTTTGTATTCCAGCTAATCCTGAATATAGCTCACTTAACCTAGCAATGGCGGTACAAACGCTGAGCTACGAAGTTCGCGTTGCGCATCTTAACTTAGAGCAAAGTAAATATGCGCCAAGTGAGCCTGAAGAGTATCCTCGTCATAAAGAACTAGAAATGTTCTTTGAACACCTTGAAAAGGTGATGGTCGAGACCCAATTTATTAGCAAAGAGCAGCCAGGTCAGGTGATGAACAAACTACGTCGTTTGTACTCACGAGCACGACCAGAGGCTCAAGAGTTGAATATTCTGCGCGGTGTTCTAACAGCGATTGAAAAGAAACTCTGAACAATTAATAACCACTTTAGGTGTAAGGGTGAATACCTGACTAATATAGTCAAATAAATACTTGACCGTTTTGGTCAGGTATGGAAAAATCCTAATCATTACAAACCATGTGGATACGGTGTGGTATGAAACTTACATCTAAAGGAAGATATGCGGTGACAGCCATGCTGGATGTGGCACTGCATTCGCAACAAAACCCAGTACCTCTTGCTGACATCTCAGAGCGTCAAGGGATCTCGCTATCATACTTAGAGCAGCTTTTTTCAAAATTACGCAAAGCAGGTCTTGTTGCCAGCGTTCGTGGTCCTGGTGGTGGTTACCGACTTGGCGCCGACGCGCACAGTATTGCTATTGGTACTGTAATTGCAGCCGTTGATGAGTCAGTCGATGCGACTAAATGCCAAGGCAAAGGCGATTGCCAAGGTGGCACTCGCTGCTTAACACATACATTGTGGCGTGACCTAAGCTCTCGCATTAGTGACTTCTTAAATAACATTACGCTCGGTGAGCTAATGACAGACAACGAAGTTTTAGAAATTTCTGATCGTCAGGACATTGATCTGGTGGTCACTCATGGGTTATCAAACAAAAATACAACCACCGCGCCCATCGGTGTAAACGTCCGCTCTTAGCGGTCAGCATTTTACATTGGAGTAGAGAATGAAACTGCCGATTTATCTTGATTATTCCGCTACATGTCCAGTAGATCCACGTGTTGCTGAAAAAATGGTTCAGTACATGACAATGGATGGCACATTTGGCAACCCAGCTTCGCGTTCGCACCGTTACGGCTGGCAGGCAGAAGAAGCTGTAGATACTGCTCGTGAGCAAATTGCTGACCTTCTAAATGCAGATCCTCGCGAAATCGTATTCACATCTGGTGCGACAGAGTCTGACAACCTTGCTATCAAAGGTGCAGCACATTTTTACTCTAAGAAGGGTAAACACGTAATCACTTGTAAAACAGAGCACAAAGCGGTTCTTGACCCATGTCGTCAGCTAGAGCGCGAAGGCTTTGAAGTGACTTACCTAGAGCCAGAATCAAACGGTCTGATTGATCTAGACAAACTTCAAGCGGCAATGCGTGAAGACACTGTTCTGGTTTCAATCATGCACGTTAACAACGAGATTGGTGTCATCCAAGACATCGCAGCGATCGGCGAGCTATGTCGTGAACGTAAGATTGTGTTCCACGTGGATGCAGCACAGTCTGCGGGTAAACTGCCAATCGACGTTCAAGAATTGAAAGTTGACCTAATTTCACTGTCTGCGCATAAAGTATACGGTCCTAAAGGTATCGGTGCACTTTACGTACGTCGTAAGCCTCGTATCCGTCTTGAAGCGCAAATGCACGGTGGCGGTCATGAGCGTGGTTTCCGCTCGGGCACACTTCCAACTCACCAAATCGTGGGTATGGGTGAAGCGTTCCGTGTAGCAAAAGAAGACATGCAAAAAGATTACGATCACGCGCTAGCACTTCGTAACCGTCTTCTAGATGGCGTTAAAGATCTAGAAGCAGTAACGGTGAACGGTGACCTAGAACAGCGTGTTCCACACAACCTAAACGTGAGCTTTGCGTTTGTAGAAGGCGAATCGCTACTGATGTCACTGAAAGACCTAGCAGTATCTTCTGGTAGTGCTTGTACATCAGCGAGTCTAGAGCCATCTTACGTTCTTCGTGCACTTGGTCTAGATGACGAGTTGGCACACAGCTCTGTACGTTTCTCATTTGGTCGTTTCACGACTGAAGCAGAAATTGATTACGCAATTGAACAAATCCGCGTTGCAGTGACTAAGCTACGCGACATGTCTCCTCTATGGGATATGTACAAGGAAGGGGTTGATCTGAGCACTGTTGAATGGGCTCACCATTAATCTCACGGACTGAATAGAGGATTCGAGGTAATTTATCATGGCATACAGCGAAAAAGTAATTGATCACTACGAGAACCCACGTAACGTTGGTTCGTTCGATAAAGAAGATCCATCAGTAGGCAGCGGCATGGTTGGCGCACCAGCTTGTGGTGACGTAATGAAGCTTCAAATCAAAGTGACGCCAGAAGGCATCATTGAAGACGCGAAATTCAAAACATACGGTTGTGGTAGTGCAATCGCTTCAAGCTCACTAGTAACTGAGTGGGTAAAAGGTAAGTCTATCGACGAAGCGGCATCTATTAAAAACTCTGAGATTGCAGAAGAGCTAGAACTTCCACCTGTGAAAGTTCACTGTTCAATCCTTGCGGAAGATGCAATCAAAGCAGCAGTTGCTGACTACAAGAAAAAACACCAGGAATAATTATTCCGTATATAATGGGAGCCCTTAAAATGCTCCCATTCCAAAACGTAATTTAGACAGACTAAGGTGCAGTATGGCCATCACAATGACAGAATCAGCGGCAAGTCGCGTAAAAGCATTCCTAGATAACCGAGGCAAAGGTATCGGTTTGCGTCTTGGAGTGAAGACGACAGGCTGTTCCGGCATGGCTTACGTCCTTGAGTTTGTGGATGATCTAAACGAAGAAGACGAAGTGTTTGAACTGTCAGATGTGAAGATCATCATTGATAAGAAAAGCCTAGTATACCTAGACGGTACTGAGCTGGATTACGTTAAGGAAGGGTTGAATGAAGGTTTTGAATTCAACAACCCTAACGCAAAAAGTGAATGTGGTTGTGGTGAAAGCTTCAACGTCTAATTGATTGTCCTTCTGGGCAAACGAGTCCAGAAGGCTTTACTAGGACCCGATCTTAATGAATCACTTTGAATTATTTGGGCTACCAAGTCAGTTTCAGCTGGATGGTAGCCTTCTTTCTTCTCAGTTCCGAGAACTACAAAAACGCTTCCACCCAGACAATTTTGCGACCGCTTCTGAGCGTGACCGCTTGATGGCAGTTCAAAAAGCAGCGCAAATCAACGATGCGTATCAAGTACTTAAGCATCCTATTTCTCGCGCTGAATACATTCTGGCAGAAAACGGCACAGAAATTCGTGGTGAGCAACAAACTATGCAAGATCCTATGTTCCTAATGGAGCAAATGGAACTGCGTGAAGAACTGGAAGACATTGCTGACAGCTCTGATTCTGAATCAGCGCTTTTTGACTTCGACTCTAAGGTCAGCAAAATGTACAAACAGCATTTGGCGAGTGTAGAACAAGAACTAGACCAAGGTCTTTGGGCGGAAGCTGCAGACCGAGTTCGTAAACTCAAATTCATTGCCAAGCTAAAGAATGAAATTGAACTGGTTGAAGACAAACTCCTCGGCTAGTTAGCGCGACAAGGATCCATCATGGCACTACTTCAAATCGCAGAACCGGGACAAAGCTCGGCACCTCATGAGCACAAGTTAGCAGCGGGTATCGACTTAGGTACCACCAACTCTTTGGTTGCATCTGTTCGCAGCGGTGACGCAAAAACACTGACAGACGACCAAGGCCGCAGTATTTTGCCTTCTGTAGTGAACTACGCGCAAGATACGGCGTTAGTTGGTTACGACGCAAAAGCAAAAGCGGAGCAAGAACCAGAAAACACCATCATTTCGGTAAAACGTCTGATTGGTCGTTCACTAAAAGATATTCAAGCTCGCTACCCATCTTTGCCTTACCAATTTAAAGAAAGCGACAACGGTCTGCCTATTCTGCAAACCGCTCAAGGTGACAAAAACCCGATTGAAGTGTCTGCCGACATTCTTAAAGCACTAGGCAAGCGTGCTGAAGAGACGCTAGGGGGCGAGTTGGCTGGCGTAGTTATTACCGTTCCTGCTTACTTTGATGACGCTCAACGTGCAGGTACAAAAGATGCGGCGAAATTGGCGGGTCTTCATGTGCTACGTCTGCTTAATGAGCCGACAGCTGCAGCGATCGCTTACGGTCTAGATTCTGGCCAAGAAGGCGTGATTGCGGTTTACGATCTAGGTGGCGGTACGTTCGATATCTCAATCCTTCGTCTGTCGAAAGGCGTCTTTGAAGTATTGGCAACAGGCGGTGACTCTGCGCTAGGCGGTGATGATTTTGACCACCTATTGGCGGATTACCTAATGGAGCAAGCAGGCCTAGAAGCGCCGCTTTCTGCTGAGAAGAACCGTGCACTACTGAATATTGCAACAGCGACGAAGATCGCTTTCTCTGGGCAAGACAGCGTTGATGTTGATGTATTTGGCTGGAAAGGCTCCGTGACTCGCGAACAGTTCGAAGATCTGATTCGTCCGCTAGTGAAGAAAACCCTAATGTCTTGTCGTCGTGCGCTGAAAGATGCTGATGTGGATGCGGAAGATGTACTCGAAGCGGTCATGGTCGGCGGTTCAACACGCACATTGCTTGTACGTGAAATGGTTGGCGAATTCTTCGGCCGTACACCACTGACAAGCATTAACCCAGATGAAGTAGTTGCAATCGGTGCGGGTATCCAAGCAGACATCTTGGCAGGCAATAAGCCTGACTCTGAAATGCTGCTTTTAGACGTAATTCCTTTGTCCCTTGGTATTGAAACCATGGGGGGCTTGGTTGAGAAAATCATCCCACGTAACACAACCATTCCTGTGGCTCGCGCACAAGAATTTACCACGTTCAAAGATGGCCAAACGGCGATGACGGTACACACCGTTCAAGGTGAGCGTGAAATGGTGGATGACTGCCGCTCACTGGCTCGTTTCTCATTGAAAGGCATTCCACCAATGGCAGCAGGTGCTGCGCATATTCGCGTGACTTACCAAGTTGATGCAGATGGTTTGTTGTCTGTGACCGCAATGGAGAAGAGCACTGGCGTTCAATCAGAAATCCAAGTGAAGCCGTCTTACGGTTTAAGTGAAGACGAAGTCGCGAACATGCTTCGTGATTCAATGGCTTTTGCGAAAGAAGACATGCAAGCTCGAGCTTTAGCTGAGCAGCGTGTTGAAGCGGATCGAGTTATTGAGGGCTTGATCGCAGCGATGCAGGCGGATGGTGATGAATTGCTGTCAGAGACAGAGAAGCAAGAACTATTAAGAGTGATCGAGTCGCTGATCGAGCTGCGTAATGGCGACGATGTTTCTGCGATTGAGCAAGGCATCAAAGACACCGACAAAGCAAGCCAAGACTTTGCGTCGCGCCGTATGGATAAATCAATTCGAGCTGCACTGTCTGGTCAGTCAGTTAATGATATATAAGAGATAAGTAGTTATGCCTAAGATTATTGTATTACCACACGAAGATTTGTGCCCAGAGGGTGCAGTGTTGGAAGCAAACACTGGTGACACCGTTCTAGACGTAGCGCTGAAAAATGGTATTGGTATCGAGCATGCGTGTGAGAAGTCATGTGCTTGTACTACTTGCCACGTAATCATTCGTGAAGGTTTTGATTCGCTAGAAGAGAGTGAAGAGCTAGAAGATGACATGCTAGATAAAGCATGGGGTCTTGAGCCAGAGTCTCGCCTAGGTTGCCAGGCGAAAGTGGCCGATGAAGACTTGGTAGTTGAGATTCCAAAATACACGCTAAACCACGCGTCGGAAGATCACTAATACTATCTCCCCAATATAGGGGTGAAGCAAAAAGGAAGACGAGCAATGAAATGGACAGATTCTCGCGATATCGCGATTGAGCTTTGTGATAAGTTTCCCGACTTAGATCCTAAAACCGTACGTTTTACCGATCTTCACCAATGGATCATGGAGTTAGATGAGTTTGACGATGAGCCAAACCATTGTAATGAAAAGATTCTAGAAGCTGTTATCTTGTGCTGGATGGACGAAGCGGATTAATGCTCGATTCGGCGGTAAAACGCAGCAGAGTTAACAATTCTCACTAAAAAAAGCGGACCTTAAGGTCCGTTTTTTTATCAAGTTGACATTTTTACCCTACATAATGCTAACATCCGATAGTTATTAAAAAGAAGAGGCGTAGGCAACGCCGTTATAAGACAAGGAGAAACCATGTCTACACAGATGTCTGTATTTCTAAGCCAAGAACCAGCGGCACCACATTGGGGCGACAAAGCATTGCTTTCGTTTGCTGAGAATGGCACAACCATTCACCTAGGTGAAGGTCATGATCTTGGTGCAGTTCAACGTGCAGCGCGTCAGCTCGATGGCCAAGGAATTCGCTCAATTCTACTTGCAGGTGACAACTGGGATTTGGAAAGCATTTGGGCTTTTCACCAAGGTTACCGCAACCCGAAAAAACACGGCACGCTAGAGTGGGTTGCGCTTTCTGAGCAAGACCAAGCAGAGCTACATGCTCGCATCACCTCAACAGACTTTACTCGCGATATCATCAATAAAACCGCAGAAGAAGTAGCCCCTCGTCAATTGGCGACCATGGCTGCAGAATTCATCAAGTCTGTTGCACCTCAGGGCACAGTAACAGCGCGTATCGTGAAAGATAAAGATCTGCTTTCAGAAGGCTGGGAAGGTATTTACGCTGTGGGTCGCGGCTCTGAGCGCACATCGGCAATGCTGCAACTTGATTACAACCCAACTGGCGATGAAAATGCACCAGTCTTTGCGTGTCTAGTAGGGAAAGGCATCACGTTTGATTCAGGCGGTTACAGCTTGAAGCCATCAAACTTTATGACGGCAATGAAAGCGGATATGGGCGGTTCAGGTACGATTACCGGCGGTCTTGCTCTTGCTATTTTGCGTGGCCTTAACAAGCGCGTGAAACTGATCCTTTGTTGTGCTGAAAACATGGTTTCTGGTCGAGCTTTGAAGCTTGGCGACATCATCACTTACAAAAACGGTAAGACAGTAGAAATCATGAACACTGATGCTGAAGGTCGTTTGGTTCTTGCTGATGGCCTTATCTACGCAAGTGAGCAAAAACCTGAGCTGATCATTGACTGTGCAACGTTAACGGGCGCAGCGAAGAATGCATTAGGTAACGACTACCATGCGCTAATGAGCTTTGATGATGAGCTTTCACATCAAGCGCTAACGGCGGCAAACCAAGAGAAAGAAGGCCTATGGCCACTGCCTCTTGCTGATTTCCACCGTGGCATGCTGCCGTCAAGCTTTGCTGACCTATCTAACATCAGTTCTGGTGATTACTCTCCGGGCGCAAGTACAGCTGCGGCATTCTTGTCTTACTTCGTTGAAGATTACAAGAAAGGTTGGTTGCACTTTGACTGTGCAGGCACTTACCGTAAGTCTGCTTCAGATAAGTGGTCTGCTGGCGCAACAGGTATGGGCGTTCGTACTCTTGCTCGATTCCTGAACGAACAAGCCACAAAATAAGACTTTTACCAGTGCAGACTTAGTGTCTGTGCTGGTATAACTAAGAGAGACGTAAGTCACTCATATAAAACTATTATTACAAGTACAAAAAGGAAACTTTATGGCTCTAGAAAGAACGTTTTCAATTGTTAAGCCCGACGCTGTAGAACGCAATCTGATTGGTGAGATTTACCACCGTATCGAAAAAGCGGGTTTACGTATCATTGCAGCGAAAATGGTTCACCTGACTGAAGAGCAGGCGAGCGGTTTTTATGCAGAACATGAAGGCAAGCCTTTTTTCCCTGCACTGAAAGAATTCATGACATCTGGCCCAATCATGGTTCAGGTTCTAGAAGGTGAAGATGCAATTGCACGCTACCGTGAGCTAATGGGCAAAACAAACCCAGAAGAAGCAGCATGCGGCACCATCCGTGCAGATTATGCGTTGAGTATGCGTCATAACTCTGTGCATGGTTCTGACAGTCCGGTATCTGCGGCTCGTGAAATCGAATTTTTCTTCCCAGAGTCAGAGATTTGTCCTCGTTAATCTTGTTCTAATATAAATATTAAGCCTCGGAATTTTCCGAGGCTTTTTATTATCCGAAATGGATTGAGAATTGATTACACATATTGTCTAAAATTTAATCGGTTGGAATTTAATGCCTTAGCAAACTCAGGGTCTTACAGCCCTTGTTGTAGCTGCATAAAGGCTGTACAATTCGCGCCCTTATTCTTGTTTCAGTCATTGAGAGGCAACATGACCACTGAAAAAATCAATCTACTCGACTTTGATCGCAAGGGCATGCGTCAATTTTTCGCGGAAGAGCTAGGCGAAAAAGCGTTCCGTGCGGATCAAGTTATGAAGTGGATCTACCATTTCGGTGTTGATGACTTCGACAACATGACGAACATCAACAAGAAGCTACGTGAAAAACTGCAGCACAAGTGTGAAATCAAAGCACCGACGGTAGCAGAAGCTCAGCACTCTTCAGACGGCACCATCAAATGGGCGATGAAGGTGGGTGATCAGGACGTAGAAACGGTTTATATCCCAGAAGAAGATCGCGCAACATTGTGTGTATCGTCTCAGGTAGGTTGTGCGTTGGAATGTAAGTTCTGTTCAACCGCTCAACAAGGCTTCAACCGTAACCTAAAAGTATCTGAAATCATCGGTCAGGTATGGCGCGCAGCGCGCGAAATCGGTTTGCAAAAAGAAACGGGTCGTCGTCCAATCACTAACGTAGTAATGATGGGGATGGGCGAACCTCTTCTTAATATGAAGAACCTTATCCCTGCACTAGAAATCATGCTTGATGATCTGGGCTTCGGTCTTTCTAAGCGCCGCGTAACCGTATCAACTTCAGGTGTGGTATCTGGCCTTGATCAGATGACAGGTAAAATTGACGTAGCATTGGCGATCTCTCTTCATGCGCCAAACGACAAGCTACGTAGTGAAATCATGCCGATCAACGATCGTTGGGATATCCAAGATTTTCTAGCGTCTGTTCGTCGTTACATCGCGTCTTCAAATGCGAACCGCGGTAAAGTAACGGTAGAGTACGTGCTACTTGATCATGTGAACGATGACATGGACCACGCACGTGAGTTGGCGGAACTGATGAAAGATACACCATGCAAGATCAACCTGATTCCGTTTAACCCGTACCCAGGTTCACCTTACAAGAAACCGAGCAACTCGCGTATCGACCGTTTCCAGAAAACACTGATGCAATACGAGCACACAGTAACGGTTCGTAAGACACGTGGTGATGATATCGATGCGGCATGTGGTCAGTTGGTCGGTGATGTTATTGACCGTACAAAACGTACAGCAGCTTTAAAAGCGGCGCGTGGTGCAGACACCATTGAAGTGAAAGCGGTTTAACTCGCAACGAATTGATAAATAGCCAGAGCCTTATACTCTGGCTATTTTTTTCTATCAGAGATCAATTAGGTAAGCAAAAAAGAGAACTTGTGTCATTTTTTGGACAAAAGCTTGAGCTATCTGTTAATTTGATAGTAAAGAGTTTTTGTCTTCCTAGAACATTCGCTTATCATGGAAGTTGTTTTATTACTATCGCTCTGACAGCACGCTAAGTTTGTCTCATAACGTTGTTTGAAATCTGCGTCTTCTAATACATTCAGATTCCAGCCTCAGAGCGTTTCAAAAAAGAATTTTGGTTAACGCGTTCAAGCTAGCTATCTTTAAGTAAGGCTTAAGAATAAGAACGAAAAATATACTGCGTTAGCCACCTAACAGATTTATTACCGCCATTATGACTGAACACGAAAAAAACAATGAAACTCCGCTGTCTATTGAAGCGGGCACTTTACTGAAGAATAAGCGCGAGTCTTTAGGCATGACTCAAAAGCAAATTGCTGATCGCCTAAGATTGCGTGTATCTGTCATCGAAGATATCGAAAACAACCAATTTGATTCTCATCAAGTCGCAACCTTTATTCGTGGCTACTTACGTTCTTATGCAAAATTGGTTTCTGTTGATGAGCACTTAGTGCTTTCTGCTCTGGATACCACTGGTGAAGCGCAACACCAAGAGCAGGAGATGCAGAGCTTCTCTCGCAAAACCAAAACAGAGAAACACAACAGCCGAATTATGTTGCTAACATGGGCGATTGCTTTAGTGATTACTGGCATTTCCGCGGTTTGGTGGTGGCAAAATCAACAAGAGAACAGTTTAGCTCAAGTGGTTAATGAAGCTGCAGTTGAAACGGAAGTTGTTGATGATGCCACGTTCGATGTTGAGCCTACTGTGTCAACGGATACTGTTGCTATTGAAACCACAGCAGATGAAGCGCCAATTGTTGATGAAATGGTTTCTGAAATTGCAACAGAGACACCAGTTGTCGATGCTGTGGATGAAGAAGAGACCAGTTCCACTGAAGAGTTAACTCAACCAGTAACAGAGCCTACAGTTGTTGAAGTTGAAGAAAAACCAATAGTAATTCCAGCGGGTATGACGCCAGTGACAATGACGTTTACCTCTGATTGCTGGATCCAAGTTAAAGATGCTAATGGGAAAACGTTAGTTTCAGGTACTCACAAGCCAGGTCAAAATGTCGAGCTTGCCGGAAAAGCACCATTTAAAGTGATTTTAGGTGCGCCAGAAGCCGTGACAATGACATTTGCAAGTGAACCTGTCGACCTTTCTGGGTATACTTCAGGCAAAGTAGCTAGATTCACTCTACCGTTATAAATATTATGCAACACGAATCTCCAATTATTCGTCGTAAATCGACGCGTATATATGTGGGTGATGTACCAATTGGTGATGGTGCACCAATTGCTGTACAGTCAATGACAAACACTCGCACGACTGATGTGGAAGCCACAGTCGCACAAATCCGAGCATTAGAAAAAGTGGGTGCAGACATTGTACGCGTTTCTGTTCCTACCATGGATGCGGCGGAAGCCTTTAAGCTCATCAAACAGCAAGTGTCTGTACCGCTCGTTGCGGACATTCACTTCGACTACCGTATTGCACTGAAAGTAGCAGAGTATGGTGTCGACTGTTTGCGTATTAACCCAGGTAACATCGGCAACGAAGAGCGTATTCGTTCAGTTGTTGATTGTGCCCGTGACAAAAACATCCCAATCCGTATTGGCGTCAACGGTGGCTCTTTGGAAAAAGATCTACAGATGAAATACGGTGAGCCAACGCCAGAAGCATTGGTGGAATCGGCGATGCGTCATGTGGATCACCTTGACCGCCTTAACTTTGACCAGTTCAAAGTGAGTGTGAAAGCGTCTGATGTTTTCCTTGCGGTGGATTCATACCGTTTATTGGCAAAACAGATCGACCAACCTCTACACCTAGGTATTACCGAAGCCGGTGGTGCGCGTGCTGGTGCAGTGAAGTCCTCTGTTGGCTTAGGTATGCTTCTAGCAGAAGGGATCGGTGATACGTTGCGTATCTCATTGGCAGCAGATCCAGTAGAAGAAATCAAAGTTGGCTTTGATATTCTTAAATCTCTACGTATTCGCTCTCGCGGTATTAACTTTATTGCTTGTCCAAGCTGTTCACGTCAGGAATTCGATGTGATTAACACAGTAAACGCATTGGAAGAGCGCCTAGAAGACATCATCACACCTATGGATGTGTCGATCATCGGCTGTGTAGTAAATGGTCCTGGTGAAGCCGAAGTGTCGCATTTAGGTCTTGCAGGCAGTAACAAGAAGAGCGCATTCTACGAAGACGGCAAACGTCAGAAAGAGCGTTTCGACAACGATGATCTAGTGAACCAACTAGAAGCGAAAATCCGTGCGAAAGCGTCTGTATTAGATCAAGCTAACCGCATCGATATCAAACAAGAAGATTAATCTCATAGCTCGAGCATGTAAGCGTGCTCGGGTTACTAAGCGACGGTAATTATTGTGGCAAAGAAAATCCAAGCAATCCGAGGCATGAACGACTGCCTTCCAACTCAATCTCCACTGTGGCAGAAGCTTGAAAACGCAGTGAAAAGTACCGTGAGCGCATACGGCTACAACGAAGTGCGCATGCCAATCGTTGAAGAAACAAACCTATTCAGCCGCGCAGTTGGTGAAGAGACAGACGTCGTTTCAAAAGAAATGTACACCTTTGATGATCGTAACGGAGACAGCCTAACACTTCGCCCTGAAGGTACTGCGGGTTGTGTACGTTCATGTATTCAAAACAGCTTGATCAACCGTGACGAACAGCGTCTGTGGTACATGGGGCCAATGTTCCGCCATGAGCGTCCGCAGAAAGGTCGCTACCGTCAATTCCACCAGTGTGGTGTTGAGGTGTTTGGTCTAAATGGTCCAGATGTTGATGCTGAGCTTATCATGATGACAGCACGTCTATGGCGTGAGCTAGGTATCAATGAACATGTTCGTCTTGAGCTTAACTCTATCGGTTCTCAAGAAGATCGCGCAGACTACCGTACTGCACTGGTTGCATTCCTTGAGCAACATATCGATGTGCTAGACGAAGATTGTAAGCGTCGCATGCATACTAACCCACTGCGTGTTCTGGATACGAAGAATCCTGATGTTCAGGCTATTTTAGGTGATGCACCTCGTCTTTCTGAGTACTTAGGTGAGGAATCTAAAGCTCACTTCGCAGGTCTATGTGAACTTTTAGACGCTGCAGGTATCGAATACACAGTTAACGAACGTCTAGTTCGTGGTCTGGATTACTACAACCGCACAGTATTTGAGTGGATCACTGAGAGCCTAGGTGCTCAAGGCACAGTATGTGGCGGTGGTCGTTACGATGGTCTTGTAGAGCAATTGGGTGGTAAAGAAACACCAGCAGTTGGTTTTGCTATGGGCCTAGAACGTCTTGTTCTGATGCTCGAAACACTTGAGCTAACAGATGTTCGTCGCAGTGTGGATGTTTACGTAGTAACAGCAGGCGAAGGCACCATGATGGCGGGTATGAAGCTAGCAGAACAGCTTCGCGAAGCTGTTCCTGGCGTTCGCGTGATGAGTCACTTCGGTGGCGGTAACTTCAAGAAACAGTTTAAGCGCGCAGATAAAGTGGGTGCTGTAGTAGCATTAGTTCTGGGCGAAAACGAAGTTGCGGATAACACCGTAGTACTAAAAGACTTGGTGGGTGGTGAGCAAGAGACTTACAACCAAGCAGAAGTTGCTGAGAAGATCGCAGCACTGATTTAAGTCTTTTAATAAGCTAGAGATTAAATCCTAATTCGTAATAGCAAGGCTCCCAAGATAGGAGCCTTTCGACGAAATAGGAACAATGGCAGTCTGCTGCCATTTACATGTTTTAAGAGGACAGGAAGTGGAACTTTACGATACTGAAGAACAACAAGTTGAAGCAATTAAAGACTGGTGGAAGGAAAACGGCAAAGCCGTAATCATCGGTGCCGTGGTTGGTTTAGGTGGCCTATTTGGTTGGCGTTACTATCAAGATTCTGTTGTTCAGGCGAGTGAAGCGGCTTCTTTGAGCTACACAACAACAATGAACGCGCTGCAAGCGAAAGGTGTTGATGCTCAAGCAGACGTGCAAGCGTTTATTGACTCGAATAAAGTGAAAGAGTATTCAGTGTTGGCCGCGATGCAGCTTGCTAAAGCTCAAGTCGATGCGAATGAGCTACCAGCTGCATTAACGCAGCTGAAATGGGCTCAAAGCAACACTAAAGACGCAGCTCTGGCTCCATTAATTAGCTACCGCATTGCACGAATTGAAGCTGAACAAGGTAACTTTGATGCTGCAAATGCAGAGTTGAGCAAAGTGACTGACACTGCATGGGCGGGTCGTATTGCTGAATTACGTGGTGATATTGCACTTCGTCAAGGAAATCAAGATGCCGCTTACACAGCTTATACTGAAGCTCAGCAAGCTGCAGATGCAAGCCCAACCTTGCAAATGAAATTGGACGATCTCGCAAAATAAGGACCGCAGTGGATGAAAAGAGTCTTGAAGCATGCCTTATTGAGTGCGATGACAGTGGGTATTCTGGCTGGCTGTGCTGGCGAAGAAGACACCATTATTATGGCGCCGCTACCGAAGGTTGATAATCAGTTTACACCAAGTACGAATTGGAGTACTTCAATTGGTGATGGCGTAGGCCATTACTTTTCAAAGCTATCTCCTGCTTTTGCTTATGACAAGTTGTTCGTAGCAAGTCGTGATGGCTTGGTCAAAGCTCTGGATCCTGAAACAGGTAAAACGTTGTGGCAAACAGACTTAGAGCAAGATGTGATTGCGCGTCTTTCTGGTGGTCTCACAGCCGCTTATGATCATGTTTACATTGGCTCTGAAAATGGTGAAGTATTTGCCTTAGACCAAGAAACTGGTGAAGTAACATGGCGTGTTGATGTCGGTGGTGAAGTTCTTGCTAACCCTGTTGCTGATTCCGGTTTAATTATTGTAAACACCAGCCGTGGCACTTTGTTTGCTCTTGACCAGTTAACAGGCGAGCAAAAATGGGCGATCAGTACTGAAGTTCCAAACCTAACCCTTCGTGGTGATAGCACACCAACAGCTGTTGGTGGCGGGGTGTTCTGGGGCACAGCAAATGGTCGACTAGCTGCAGCGATTGTTGAACGTGGCCAATTGATTTGGCAACAACCGGTCGGAACGCCGAAAGGGGCAACAGAAATTGACCGCCTTGTAGACGTTGATTCTTCACCGATTGTACTGGGTGGCACTCTTTTCACTGTTGGTTACAATGGACAGTTAATTGCAATTGATCTACGTTCTGCTAAACCTTTATGGAAGCGTAACTACTCATCTGCAAATGATTTAGCGACAGACGGTAGCCGTATTTTCGTTATCACAGAGAAAGATCACGTGGTCGCTGTAGATGCGCGTAGTGGTACTGAACTGTGGGAAAATGCATCACTTGAGTATCGACAACTGACAGCACCAGTAGTAATCGATAACTATTTAGTAGTCGGTGATACTCTTGGTTATTTGCATTGGCTCGATCGCTCTACTGGTGAGTTCGTTGCCCAGCAAGAAGTAGACAGTAGTGGCTTTGCGGTTGGCCCGGTTTCAGTTTCTGATGGCTATGTCATTACTACTCGCAATGGCGATGTAAAGAAACTGAGCATTAACGAATAATATCGTGATATAATTCACATTCGGCTCCTGGCTGGTAACAGTTAGGAGCCGTTTTGTTGTTTGAAATTATTATTTATTAACAGTTATTCCTGACGTGGTTATAGGTAAAAAGCTGGTTTGATTTGGCATCGAGCAAGTCGTTACCTATAACTACAGAAGAAAGATTATTGTAGAGGTTGTTATGGTACCTGTTGTTGCTCTAGTAGGGCGTCCGAACGTAGGTAAATCTACACTATTTAACCGATTGACACGCACACGTGACGCGTTGGTTGCGGACTTCCCTGGCCTAACGCGAGACCGTAAATATGGCCAAGCTCGTCTTGGTGAAGAACACGAATTCATTGTTATCGATACCGGTGGTATTGATGGCACAGAAGAAGGCGTAGAAACGAAAATGGCAGAACAATCGCTAGCTGCGATTGATGAAGCTGACGTAGTACTATTCCTTGTTGATGGTCGCGCTGGCTTAACGCCATCGGATGAAGCGATTGCTGCGCACCTGCGCAAAATCGAAAAGCCAGCAATGCTGGTAGTAAACAAGATCGATGGTATTGATGCCGACGCAGCTTGTGCCGACTTCTGGCAACTTGGTGTTGACGATATGTACCAAATTGCCGCAGCACACGGTCGTGGTGTAACGGCATTGCTAGAACGCGCATTAGCGCCATTCTTTGATGATCTACTGGCAAGTGAATCTGAAGAAGGTGAGATTGAAGATCTGACTGAGTTCGAAGATGAAGAGCTAGCAATTGAAGATTACACTGAAGAAGATGCTGAAGCAGAGTTCAAACGTTTACAAGATCAGCCAATCAAACTGGCAATCATTGGTCGTCCAAACGTTGGTAAATCAACACTGACAAACCGTATTCTTGGTGAAGAGCGTGTTGTGGTATACGACATGCCAGGCACCACGCGTGACTCAATCTACATTCCAATGGAACGTGATGGTCGTGAGTACGTATTGATCGATACTGCGGGTGTACGTCGCCGTGGTCGTATCAACGAAACCGTTGAGAAATTCTCTGTTGTTAAAACGCTGAAAGCCGTAGAAGACGCAAACGTGGTTCTATTGGTTATCGATGCGCGTGAAAACATCTCAGATCAAGACTTAAGCTTGCTTGGTTTTGCTTTGAATGCAGGCCGATCAATCGTACTTGCTGTAAACAAGTGGGATGGCTTGGATAATGATGTAAAAGAGAACGTGAAGAAAGAACTCGACCGCCGCTTAGGCTTTGTCGATTTTGCTCGAATTCACTTTATCTCTGCGCTGCACGGTACTGGTGTTGGTCACTTGTTCGAATCGATTCAAGAAGCGTACAAGTCAGCAACAACACGTGTTGGTACTTCTGTACTGACTCGTATCATGAAGATGGCAACAGATGATCACCAACCGCCAATGGTTCGTGGCCGTCGTATCAAACTGAAGTACGCGCACGCGGGTGGTTACAACCCACCTATCGTTGTTGTTCACGGTAACATGGTTCGCGATCTACCTGATTCGTACAAACGTTACTTGATGAACTACTTCCGTAAGTCGTTGGAAATCATGGGTACACCAATCCGTATTAACTTCCAGAACAGTGACAACCCGTACGAGAACCGTACAAACAAGCTAACGCTATCTCAAGAGCGTAAGCGCAAGCGTATGATGTCTGCAGTGAAAAACCGCAACAAATAATCGCTAAGATTTTCTGAATACCCAAGTTTCGACTTGGGTATTTTTTTATCAGCAGATTTTGCTCGAAGCAATGTATTAGAAGAACTCCAAACATGACAATCACAGCAACCAAGACCCGCTTCTGTCATCAGACATGGCAAATGGAAGCGCCAATACAACTTGTTCAGTCTACACAAGAAGTCACTTACGTGATCACAGAAGTGACACCTTTCCATCCAGTGAGCCATATTTGGCCAGATCATCCTGCAGATAAAGGCACACTGACAGCAATAGCTACTGGATATGAAGTGATTGATTGTCAGGTTGGCGCGGTAGAACTATCTAGTGGAGAGTTGCACGTCGGAACTGCAATACCTGTAAAACGTGACACCGAAGGGTGGGTATTTGTGGTTGTCCATGTATTACCACGAACGGAAGTTCTTGCAGTAGGTGATGTTGTGTCATTAGAAGTCGACAAAGAGTACCAGCTATCACTGAGCCGTGGACATAGTGCAGGGCATATCGCATACCTTGCACTTAATAAAGTATTGGCACAGAGCTACTGGCGTAAAGATGCAGACCGCAAAGACCCTCATGGGAATTACGACTTCAACAGCTATGCACAAGAAACCAGTTTTGTTACTCCAGATAAATGTCTGGATACCTATCGTTTAGGTAAAACACTCCGTAAAAGAGGCTTAAACAGTGCAGATATGTTGTCTGACTTGAAAAGCATCGAACAACAGGTGAATGTTCTGTTGGAAGATTGGCTAAAAAGAGATGCTGCGATCACCATCGATTGCCATGGTGAGCACCTTACTGATTCACGTTACTGGCAGTGTGATTTAGGTGAAGGTGAAATTGCTGTCATCCCTTGCGGGGGAACGCATGCGAGTCATTTGAGTGACTTTGGTTCTATCCAAGTAACACTGACGGAAATAGACTCACAGACAATTGAAATGCACACCGATGTAATACGCTAAACTTGAAATTTGATCTTTTTATTAAGTTCTGCATTATGGATTCTTTTATCTTTTGATTGGTATTTAATGCTGTTTAAAATTGAGATGCAGAATATGTAACTTATGCTTTCGGTATGTGGTTATATAAATATTCTTTTAAGGGGTGATCGCTGATCAAAAGGGAAATATCCGAAGATCAGCATATGATCTTTTATGCTGTCGCGCTCACATAATATGAGTTAGTTACCTGTGTCATATCTATAGATCTATTATATTTCGGGCTGATAAACATAATAACGATATGAATATACCACAATGGAAAAAGATAGACTGTTAGATGCTCACCGAGCAGTCAATCGTCTTTTGGGTAAGCTTGCACTGGGAATGGAACGTGATAGCCTCAACTACGAGGTTATTGAGTTAAGTGAACACCTATTTGGGAAGAGGCAAGCTTCCATACTACGATTGCACCCCGATACCAACACACTGCACTTGGAATTTGCCCCGCACTTACCTGATTTCTATAACCAAGCCATTGAAGGGGTTCCAATTGGACCAGATATTGGTTCATGTGGCGCCGCTGCATTCTTGAAGCAAATAGTGGTGGTTAGCGACATTGATCATCATGCTAACTGGGCACCTTTCCTTGAACTGACTCAACAGGCTCAACTCCGTGCATGTTGGTCTGTTCCCATCATTGCTTCGGATGGTCATGTATTGGGTACATTTGCCGTTTACAGTAGTGCGCCTTCCGAACCTCACCCCTATGAACTTGAAGTGCTCGAAATGTTGGCCGCTTTATATGCGGTTGCATTGGAGAAGTATCGCCTAGAAGAGCAGCTTCACTTTCATGCCAGCCGAGACCCACTCACGCATTGCTTTAATCGTCGCGCTCTGTTGACAGAAGTTGACCGCAAAATTAACCAAAAATGTGGTCGCAATGCAGTGGTTGGCTGTTTCTTTGTTGATATCGATGAATTTAAGTACATCAATGATCGCTTTGGTCATGAGACTGGTGACCAAGTCTTAGTGTTGGTGGCTGAGCATCTGAAACAGGTGTTCCGTTCATGTTCGGTGATAGGACGTTACGGGGGAGATGAGTTTGTTGGCTTCTGCTGTTTCCCGGATCAACATACCTATCAAGCTTTTGTCGAACGCTTAGCAGAAGAACTAAACCAAGTGTGCCAGCTAGAAGAATATAGCGTTAAGGCCAGTATTGGTGCTGCTTGCAGTACCGCCAGTGAACGAGCTGTGTTACAGCAGCTTATCCAACAGGCTGATGTAGCAATGTATCAAAATAAACGCACTAAGCGAGCGTGATAAAGATCAAAGCACAAGATTGGCTTATGATTAGACTATAAGTCAGTAAATTGAAGTTTTTAGGGGTAGTCATGCAACCGAATATTTGTCCAACTTGCGATGTAGAATTGGAGTGGACGGGACAATACCATTGCAATCAATGTGAGTCGGATTATAAGAAGGTAGGGTTTTGCCCAGATTGTGATGCTGAGTTGGAGAAACTACAGGCTTGCGGCGCGGCAAACTACTTTTGCAACAGTTGTAATGAACTCAAATCGAAATCACGAGTTCGATTTGAGTTTCAAAAAATCAGTTAACGGTAGAGCGAAGCTCACCATCAGATAAGCGGGTGACCAATACGTCGCCCGTTTTTACATCTTTCGCTTGCGTAACAACTTGGCCTTGTTCAGTTTGAGTGATCGAGTAACCACGTTTTAGCGTTGCCAATGGGCTTACCGTATCTAGCTTTTCTGCTGCAATTGCCAGTTGATGACGCATGGTCAGTAACTTACGATCCATTGCATCCATTAGCTTTTGTTCAGCGCGATCAAGCTTCGATTTTTGCTCTGCTAAACGTTTTACTGGTGAATTCAATTGTAAGCGATGATGTTTACGCTCAACGGCTTGTTGGCGCGTTGTGATAAATCGTTGCATTGCGCGTTGTAAGCGCATCTCCAACTCATCAAGTTGTTGCGTCTGGCGCTGCAATTGATAGCTTGGATGCTGGCGCTCTAAACGGTGCATCAGTTGAGCCGATTGCTGTTTTTGTTGCGCTAGGTAGTAACGCATTGCACTGGCTAGCTTATGTTGGCGAGTCACCAAAGCTTGATCTTTGTGGCTGTTATCGCGGCTTACCAATTCAGCCGCCGCTGATGGCGTCGGCGCTCGCATGTCCGCAACAAAGTCGGCAATCGTTACGTCAACTTCATGACCAACTGCGCTGATGATCGGAATTTGACTTGCTGCAATGGTACGAGCAAGAATTTCGTTGTTGAAGCACCAGAGATCTTCTAACGAGCCGCCACCACGACCAACAATCAATACATCACATTCATCACGACTGTTTGCACGGCCGATTGCCTGCGCAATTTGAATAGCAGCCTCTTCACCTTGCACCATAGTTGGGTAAACCACCACGGGTAGGGAAGGATCTCGGCGTTTCAATACATCTAGGATATCGTACAGTGCGGCACCGGTTTTAGAGGTGATCACACCAACGCGTTTTGGGTGCTCAGGTAAAGGCTGCTTATTGGTTTGAGCAAACAAACCTTCTGCTGCCAGTTTCATCTTAAGTGCTTCGAACTCTTGTTGCAGACGACCATCGCCTTCTGGCTGCATACTTTCGATGATCAATTGATAGTCACCACGCGGCTCGTACAGAGACAGGCGTGCTTTAACTAGAACTTGATTGCCGTTAGCAGGTTTGAAAGTGACGCGACGATTGTTACCACGGAACATGGCACATTTAACTTGAGCGCGAGAATCTTTAAGAGTGAGGTACCAGTGACCAGAGACGGGAGCTGAGAAGTTGGATATCTCTCCGACAAGCCAGACGATCCCCATTTCGTTTTCGAGTAGCAGACGCACTTCGGCATTGAGACGAGAAACAGTGAAGATGTTTTGATTGGTCTGGGAGAGCACAGCTAATTCCGTAGACGTGAGTATGGAAATTAGCGGCAATATAATACATAGCAAGGGGGTAATTGCAAGAAAAAAATTAAAAAATTTGTGGTCAAGCGATTGCGTTAACCGTATAATCCCTCCGCAATATCTAATCCAAATGTAGCCAACAACCTAAAATTGGTTACCCTCATTATGCGAAACGATGAGATTGGATTGTTCTTTTTACTCCTATTATTGTGAGATATTGCAAATGCTAAGAATTGCCAAAGAAGCGCTGACATTCGATGACGTACTACTCGTGCCAGCTCACTCCACTGTTCTCCCAAACACAGCTGATCTTCGCACTCAGTTGACTAAGAACATCACCCTAAACATCCCAATGATTTCAGCGTCTATGGACACTGTTACTGAAGCTCGTCTAGCTATAGCGCTAGCGCAAGAGGGTGGCATTGGCTTTATCCACAAAAACATGTCTATTGAGCAGCAAGCTGCTGAAGTTCGTAAAGTTAAGAAGTTTGAAGCAGGCGTCGTTTCTGATCCTGTAACGGTTAACCCTGACGCGACTATCGCTGACGTGGTTGCACTGACTGACAAACACGGCTTCGCTGGTTTCCCTGTAATCACAGAGAACAACGAGCTTGTAGGCATTATCACTGGTCGTGATGTGCGCTTTGTTACTGACCTTTCTAAGAAAGTGTCTTCAGTAATGACAGCAAAAGAAAACCTTGCAGCAGTAAAAGAAGGTGCAACACGTGAAGAAGTGCAAGAGAAGATGCACGAAGCACGCGTTGAGAAAGTATTGGTTGTGAACGATGAGTTCCAACTAACCGGTATGATCACTGCGAAAGACTTCCACAAAGCAGAACGTAAACCAAACGCATGTAAAGATGAGCGCGGTCGTCTACGTGTTGGCGCAGCCGTTGGTGCTGGTGCTGGTAACGAAGAGCGTGTTGCTGCTCTAGTTGAAGCGGGTGTTGACGTTCTACTTATCGACTCTTCACACGGTCACTCTGAAGGTGTACTAAACCGCATCCGCGAAACTCGCGCTGCTTACCCAGATCTAGACATCATCGGCGGTAACGTTGCGACAGGTGCTGGTGCTAAAGCACTTATCGAAGCGGGTGTTAGCGCAGTTAAAGTGGGTATCGGCCCTGGTTCAATCTGTACAACTCGTATCGTAACAGGTGTTGGTGTTCCTCAAGTAACAGCAATCGCAGACGCAGCAGAAGTGGCGAACTCATTCGGCATTCCAGTTATCGCTGACGGCGGTATCCGTTTCTCTGGTGATATCTGTAAAGCAATCGTAGCAGGCGCATCTTGTGTGATGGTTGGTTCAATGTTCGCAGGTACAGAAGAAGCACCGGGTGAAGTGATTCTTTACAACGGTCGTTCTTACAAGTCTTACCGTGGCATGGGCTCTCTTGGCGCGATGTCTCAAGGTTCATCTGACCGTTACTTCCAGTCTGACAATGCAGCAGACAAGCTAGTACCAGAAGGTATCGAAGGTCGTATCGCATACAAAGGTCGTCTAAAAGAAATCGTTCACCAACAAATGGGTGGTCTACGTTCAAGCATGGGTCTTACTGGCTCTGCAACGATTGAAGATATGCGTACTAAAGCTGAATTTGTTCGTATCTCAGGTGCGGGCATGGCTGAATCACACGTACACGACGTTCAAATCACTAAGGAAGCGCCAAACTACCGTCGCGGTTAATTTTTACTGTTGTAAAAATAAAACCTATACACTCGACGTAAACGTTTGCTTTTTTCCTTGAAGCATTAATAAGAGGCGAGTACACTCGCCTCCGTTTTAATAACCTAGCTTATAAGACTGCTCAAAATGACTAAAAATATTCATGACCAACGTATTCTGATCTTGGACTTCGGTTCTCAGTACACTCAGCTAGTAGCGCGCCGTGTACGTGAAATCGGTGTTTACTGTGAACTGTGGAGCTGGGACGTTGAAGAAGCGGATATTCGTGAATTCAATCCAGACGGTATCATCCTATCTGGTGGCCCAGAAAGCGTAACGGAAGACAACTCTCCACGCGCTCCTCAATACGTATTTGACTCTGGTGTGCCAGTACTAGGTGTATGTTACGGCATGCAAACTATGGCTGAGCAGCTAGGTGGTAAAGTAGCGGGTTCTACTGAACGTGAATTCGGCTACGCACAAGTTAAAGTTTCTGGTGAATCTGCACTGTTTAAAGATCTTGAGCTAACTCAAGATGTGTGGATGAGCCACGGTGACAAAGTAGTAGAAATTCCTGCTGACTTCGTGAAAGTCGGTGAGACAGACACATGTCCGTACGCTGCGATGGCGAACGAAGAGAAGAAGTACTACGGCGTACAGTTCCACCCAGAAGTAACGCACACGAAAGGCGGCCTACAAATGCTAGAGAACTTCGTTCTTGGCGTATGTGGCTGTGAGCGTCTATGGACTTCTGAATCTATCATCGAAGACGCGGTTGCTCGTATTAAAGAGCAAGTGGGTGACGACGAAGTTATCCTAGGTCTATCTGGTGGCGTGGATTCATCGGTAGTAGCGATGCTAGTTCACCGTGCAATCGGCGACAAGCTAACGTGTGTATTTGTAGATAACGGTCTGCTTCGTCTAAACGAAGGTCAACAAGTAATGGATATGTTCGGCGACCAATTTGGTTTGAACATCATCAAAGTTGACGCTGAAGAACGTTTCCTAAAAGCACTTGAAGGCAAATCGGATCCAGAAGAGAAGCGTAAGACAATCGGTCACGTATTCGTAGACGTATTTGATGAAGAGTCTAAGAAGCTGAAAAACGCGAAATGGCTAGCTCAAGGAACGATTTACCCAGACGTTATCGAATCTGCTGCATCTAAGACTGGTAAAGCGCACGTGATCAAATCACACCACAACGTGGGCGGCCTTCCAGATGACATGGAGATGGGTCTTGTTGAGCCACTACGTGAGCTGTTTAAAGATGAAGTTCGTAAGATCGGCCTAGAGCTTGGTCTTCCGTACAACATGCTTTACCGCCACCCATTCCCAGGTCCTGGTCTAGGTGTTCGTGTTCTTGGTGAAATCAAGAAAGAGTACTGTGACTTGCTACGTCGTGCAGACGCTATCTTCATTGAAGAGCTACACGCTGCAGACCTATACAACAAAGTATCTCAAGCGTTCACGGTATTCCTACCAGTTCGTTCTGTAGGTGTAATGGGCGACGGTCGTAAGTACGATTGGGTTGTCTCTCTACGTGCGGTAGAAACTATCGACTTTATGACTGCACACTGGGCGCACCTACCATACGACTTCCTAGGTAAGGTTTCTAACCGCATTATCAACGAAGTTGACGGTATCTCTCGTGTGGTTTACGACATCTCAGGTAAGCCACCAGCGACAATCGAATGGGAATAATATTCCCTTCATATTTGAAGTAGCAACGTTGTTGACTTCTCCATTTCACCCTAATCACATAGTAAACCTATGCTCATAGGGCTGAAATGGCTTGTCGCCTAGTTGCAACTCCAACTATTTTGGGAATTAGTTGGAGTATTTGACGTAAAGATTAAAATAGTAAAACCAGCCTTCGGGCTGGTTTTTTTATGCCTGAAAAGTGTGAACGTAGGTCTCAACTTTTTTATTAGCAGATATATACATGCGCGATTGTTGAATGTATATTCATTTTTGGTGTTTAAATATTAAAGTTGGTATTGCTATGGAACAGGCAGAAGTTACCTCCCTCATCCCCATCATTATTACGTTAGTCCTCGCGCTAACTACAAGAAACGTTGTCGTCGGTCTTTTTGCCGGCGTCGTCAGTGGTGTGGCTATGCTTGAAGGCACATTCGTCGACAAAGGTCCGCTCGATTCGTTTAGCGCACTGATGAAGAGTTACCTGTTGCCGCAACTGACTGACAGTTACAACGCGGGCGTCATCCTTCTTTTGGTTTTCATTGGTGGTTTTGTCGCCTTGATGGAGAAATCTGGCGGTGGCGTGGCGTTCGCTAAAAAGGTCACTCAGTGGGTTGCAAGCAAATGCCAAGCGCAGCTTTCTGCTTGGTTTGGCGGCGTTGTTATTTTCTTTTCAGACCTTGGTACACCGTTAATTGTTGGCCCTGTCTTTCGCCCTCTATTTGATAAGTTGAAAGTCTCCCGTCAGAAGCTTGCGTTTATTATCGATTCAACTTCATCCCCAGTGGCTATTTTGATCCCTTTCATCGGTTGGGGCGTTTACATCATGAGCCTGATTCAAAAAGAGTTTGCTGCACTGGATGTGGGTATCAGTGATTGGGATGCCTTTATTGGCGCGATTCCTTACCAGTTTTATGCCTTTTTAGCGATCGCAATTGTGCCGATTGTCTCTTGCTTCAAACTGGATTTTGGACCGATGGCGAAAGCGGAGCAGCTTGCAGAGCAGGGTTCTGATTTTGGAAAAGTGCAAGATTCATTAAATGTGTTTGAGCATAAAAATGCAAAAACAAGTTTTGTTTGGGCGCCACTGCTCGTCATGCTTGTGGTGCTTTGCTCGATTCTAGTGCCTCATGGTTTTCCATTTCAGAAAGTAGCAGGCTCCACCTTCCGTGCTGCATTGTCGTCGGCGTATTTCTTTGCTGCAATTACCCTAATTAGTTTGATGGCGTTTTATGGTGTGAGAAAGCTTTCAGATGGCATTCAGGTTTACCTAAAAGGGATGTCGAACATGATGTCCGTTGCGGTGATTTTAGTTCTCGCTTGGTCACTGAGTTCTGTCGGTAAAGAGCTTGGCGCTGCGGCTTACATTGCAGAGCAAGCACAAGCTGGCTTCCCATACTGGTTATTGCCTGCCGTGGCTTTTCTATTAGCGGGTATTATCTCTTTTGCCACAGGGTCGTCGTGGGGGACTTTTGCCATCATGATGCCATTGGTCATTCCAACCGCTGTCGCGATTGATGCGCCATTGTTGGTGTGTATTGGTGCGGTGCTGTCTGGTGGTTTGTTCGGTGATCACTGCTCTCCAATTTCAGAGACCACTATTTTGTCTTCGACTGGTGCGGGTTGTGAGCAGTATGAGCACTTTAGAACCCAGTTGCCTTATGCGGTACTCAACGGCGCTATCGCCCTGACAAGCTTCCTTGTTGCGGGAGTAATGGCTTCTCCTTTGATTGTGCTGGTGGCAATAGTGGCGCAGTTTGCCATTTATTTGGTGCTCTCTAAGCAGCAATCTTCACCAATGTCAGAGCAAGTAATAGCAGAGCAATAGCAATAAATGAGAGCGGGGGATTATCCCCCGTTTTCTTTTGAGTCGAGGTAACAGTTTTTGTGATACTCGCTGTGTAACAGTGTTTATTTATAAACTTTGCGTCGCAGAATGAATGGGCTTCACTCTGCTCTTTTCCTACATGATCCACTATGTGTCTAGTTATTCCTTGTATATTGTATTGTTAAATACGGAGATTAGACATGTTTGCACTCAAACATCTGCCTCTTGCATTAGGTTGTGTACTCGCTGCACAAGCTAATGCCAGTATGAATATCCAACCTGATCCACAAAATCCAAATGGCTACGTGATTGCTCGTGGCGACATTCAGACTGTGGAACAAAGCAAAACTTCTGACCCTATGTACGCCATCTGGGCACAAGCGTTAGAAACTCGTCCAAATACAGTGGTTGAAGCGATCGTTCCAGGAGCTGCAAGTAACCCAGAAAACGTTCAACGTGTTGAGCGTGTTTTCCCTGAATCTGAGTGGGACTTCTTAACTCAGATGGCTGCACCAGAGTACACATATACTCGTTTCCTGCGCGCGATTGGTAAGTTCCCTGCATTCTGTGATGAGTACACAGACGGGCGTGATTCAGATGCAATCTGTAAGAAATCCATCGTGACAGCATTCGCGCATTTCGCTCAAGAAACAGGTGGCCATATTGCGGTGGATAACGTATCGGACAATCCGCTAGCACTGGAAGAGTGGCAGCAGGCACTTGTTCACGTACGTGAAATGGGGTGGTCTGAAGGTCAAGAAGGCTACACAACAGGCTGTGGTCAAAACGATTGGCAAAACAAGCGTTGGCCTTGCGAGCCTGGTCAGGGGTATTTTGGTCGTGGTGCAAAACAGCTTTCTTACCACTTTAACTACGGCGCGTTCTCTGAAGTGATGTTTGATGGTGATGCATCGGTACTGTTGAAGAATCCAGGCTTAGTCGCTGATTCATGGTTGAATTTGGCTTCTGCAATTTGGTTCTTCTTAACCCCTCAAGCGCCAAAACCAGCAATGCTGCACGTGATTGATCGTACTTGGGTACCATCGCAACGTGAAATCGATGCGGGCATTGGTTACGGCTTTGGTACTACCATCAACGTCATCAACGGCGGTATTGAGTGTGGTGAGCAGAACAAAGACAAAGGCCAGCCAGTTAACCGCATTCGTTACTGGGAAGGTCTAGCGGCGCACTATCAAATTCCTATCGAAGCTGATGAAACCAATACCTGTTGGCAACAAACGCCTTACGGTAGCTTAAACCTTAACGGCGCGACTGACGTGCTTTACACCAACTGGGATGGTAACTGGAAATACTACTCAGATCGCCCGGGCGGTCACTCATTTGAGTGTGAGTTGGTTGGTTTCCAAACTGCGTATTCCGCGCTGGTTGCTGGTGATTACGAGAAGTGTGTTACTAACTTCTACCAATCTCATGCGGGCTGGCCTGAAGTTAGTGTCGTGGAAAAATTAGACCCAGTCGATCCGGTAGATCCTCCTGTAGACGGTATTGCCGCTTGGGATGCTGGCAAAGTGTACAACGCTGGCGACCAAGTTTCTTACCAAGGTGCCGTTTATGAAGCGAAATGGTGGTCACAAGGCAATGAGCCAACCAAAGGTGATCCATGGAAGCTGGTTTCAGGTACACCAACTGAGCCGCCAACGACAGAGCCTCCTGTTACAGAACCACCAGTAACCGAGCCTCCAGTAACTGAACCACCTGTGACGGAACCTCCAGTATCAGGAGATTTCATTGCATGGGAACCGGGTGTGACTCAAGTGGCGAATGGCGACAAAGTGACTTATCAAGGTAAGTGTTTTATTGCGAAAAATGGCCCGGGAGTATGGGAAACGCCAACCCAGAGCAACTGGTTCTGGGATGAGATCTCTTGCCAGTAATTGAGCAATAAATAGTCTAATTATCTATAAAGACTCTGCTTTTTAGCAGGGTCTTTTTTTATTCACTCAATTGCTTATTTGTGCAATCTAAGTTTTCAATAACGTCTTTTCTCTTTTGTTTTTTAGTCCATTAAAATTCGCGCGCAATTTTTATCAACATTTTTGAAAACAGGTACGCTTACATGTCTACTAAACTGGCTAACCCAGCGCCGCTAGGCCTAATGGGTTTCGGTATGACCACGATTCTGCTTAACATCCATAACGCAGGATTCTTCCCAATTGACTCTATGATCCTAGCAATGGGTATCTTCTACGGTGGTCTTAGCCAAGTTCTTGTTGGCATGATGTGCTTTAAACGTGGTGATACTTTCGGAACGACTGCATTTACTTCTTACGGTCTATTCTGGCTAACATTGGTTGGTCTAATCGTAATGCCTTACATGGGTCTACCAGCTAGCCCTGCACACTTCATGGGTTGGTACCTACTACTATGGGGCATCTTCACTGGCTTCATGTTTATCGGTTCTCTATGTTACCCAGTAGCGAAGCAAGTTGTATTTGGTTCTCTTACTATTCTGTTCTTCCTACTAGCGGCACGTGACTTCACTGGTAGCGAGCTTATCGGTACTATTGCAGGCTTCGAAGGTATCTTCTGTGGCGCAAGCGCAATCTACTTCGCAATGGCTCAAGTACTTAACAATGAGTACGGTCGTACAGTGCTTCCTATCGGCGAAAAGCAAAAGCCACAAATTGCTACGCAAGAAATCGCAGCTTAATCGCTCTGAGTTGAATGCAAAAGAAAAGGGTTAGCCACTGGCTAACCCTTTTTTAATGCCCATTATTTGGACCACTGCTTTTTCTTATATACCTGCCAACCCGTTAGGGGAGGATGCTAAGTGAAGCGTTAGGTAGATGGCTGTTCTACCGTCTCTAGCGTATCGCTATCTGCAGTTGGTGCTTTTCCTGTCTTGCGTTTGTACTTCTCTTCCCAGTAATCCGCGCCTTTAATGCCTAACGCTACAGGGTTAAATGTGTATTCAGTCACACCGCGTTTTTGTTGTTCTTCATAATCGGCCAGTGCTTTTAGAGCCGGCTTTGACATGAAGAAGATGATCAGAATACCGACGATGTTCAGCCAAGCCATCAAACCTACACCTACGTCACCCATTGCCCATGCAAGATTGGCTGTCTTAACCGTACCGTAGAAAACGGCTGTGATAAGAATGACTTTCAGAACAAACATCAAACCGTTTACTTTGAAAGTACGACGGATGTACGCGATGTTGGTTTCTGCAATGTAGTAGTACGCTAGGATTGTTGTGAAAGCGAAGAAGAACAATGCAACAGCAATGAATGGCTTACCAACACCAGGAAGTGCACTCTCAATCGCCATCTGAGTAAATACAGGGCCATTCGCGCCGATATCTGCTGGTAGGTTTTGTACAAGGAATGTTCCTTCCACCGCACCTTGTACGTTGTACGCACCAGTGATAAGAATCATAAACGCGGTTGCAGAACATACTAGTAGTGTATCAATGTAGATAGAGAACGACTGAACCAGACCTTGTTGTGCAGGGTGATCAACACTTGCCGCCGCCGCTGCATGAGGGCCTGTACCTTGGCCTGCTTCGTTAGAGTAAACACCACGTTTTACACCCCAGCCAATCGCAGCACCGATACCAGCCATTGGTGTAAATGCATCACCAAGGATCATACCAACGATACGTGGGATTTCACCGATGTTAAGCAGGATGATAACGAACGCTGTGATGATGTAAGCCAATGCCATGAAAGGAACGACAATCTGAGTGAAGTTCGCGATGCGTTTTACGCCACCAAAGATGATGAAAGCGAGAATGACACAGACAACCGTACCAGTGAAAATTTTAGCGAAACTGAAGGTACCAATAGCGGTTTCAATCATGTCACCTGAGCCAAATGCTGCTTCTACTGCGTTACCAATACTGTTCGATTGAACACCTGGAAGTAGAACACCACATGCAAAGATGGTTGCGATAGCAAAGATCCATGCGTACCACTTCTGACCCATTGCTTTTTCAATATAGTAAGCTGGACCGCCGCGGAATTCGCCTTCGTCTTCTTCTTTATAAATTTGTGCTAGTGTTGATTCTGCGTATGCGGTTGCTGCGCCAAAGAAGGCAACGACCCACATCCAGAAAACGGCACCCGGACCACCGAAACCGATAGCGGCTGCAACACCGGCAATGTTACCTGTACCTACACGGCCAGATAGTGAAACGGCCAAAGCCTGAAATGATGAAATCCCCTTGGTTGAACTCTTACCATTAAGTAGCAAGCGCCACATTTCAAAGAAGTGACGAATCTGCACAAAGCGCGTCATGATCGAGTAGAACAAACCAGCGCCAAGGCACAAATAAATCAGTACCGGACTCCAGATAATTCCATTCAGAAAATCAACTAATGACTGCATGAGTATTTTCCCTGTTTGTTATGGTTGTGGTTGTTTTTCGTACAACACATTACCCTTTTTTGTAATGCAATTGTTAATCTTTTTAACTAAAAATCCTTTGTAGCGTGATGGTGAACACAGAATGCTTAAATATTGTTAAAAATTGGTTCTTGTTATGTATCTGAGTGGTTTTTATTGGAATTGGCAATAAATTGATTGAATATGCAGCACATTGTCATGAAAATGTGCTGCAAGAGCTGGAAGTTGTATCTTCTGGTTGTTATTCAACTTGTGGAGTAATGTACTGTTTGAAATGGTTTGCAGTTGTTTAAGCGTAACGGCTCAAGCTTAATTCTGAGTGATTTGTTACTTTGGCATTTGTGTTCATCATGACGTCTGCAAGTATCTGCCCTGATCCGCAAGCCATGGTCCAACCGAGCGTTCCATGTCCTGTATTAGTGAACAAATTCTCGTAGGGTGTCGCCCCAATAACTGGCGTGCCATCTGGGGTCATAGGGCGAAAACCGGTCCAAAATTCGGCTTGAGTGAAATCGGCACTTTGTGGAAACAAATCACGAATCACCATTTCAATCGTCTTTTTGCGTTTTTGTGGTAACGAAGGATCAAAGCCAGCAAGCTCTGCAGTTCCCGCAACTCGGATGCGATCGTCAAAGCGTGTCATGGCTACTTTGTAGGTTTCATCCATGACGGTAGACCGCGGTGCAAATTGCTCACATTCAATCGGAACCGTCAGTGAATAGCCTTTGACGGGATAGACCGGAATATCGATTTCAAGCTGCTTGAGCAATGCCGTCGAATAACTGCCCGAAGCAAGCACAAACTGGTCAGCTTTAAACAAACCACGGTCCGTTTGGACACCCATGATCTTTTTGCCTACAGTAACCCAATTGCTCACCTCAGTATTGAATTCAAACCTGACACCATGAGCTTTCGCTAGCTCAGTTAACTGCTGACAGAACTGGAAGCAATCTCCGGTTTCGTCATCAGGTAGGTATAACCCACCGACCAGTTTTTCTTTCACTAATGCCAACCCTGGTTCTTGTTTGATGCAGTGCTCGACATCCATTAACTGAAAGCGTGTACCGCTTTGCTCTAACAACTTGAGGTCTTTTTCTATGGCATCGAGCTGCTGTTGAGAGCGAAATACTTGTAAGGTACCTAACTGACGACCTTGGTATTCAATGGCATGATCACGTCTTAGCTGCTCTAGACAGGCTCGGCTATGATTGGCAATAGATAGCATTCTTGCTTTGTTGATCTGATAGCGAGATAAGGTGCAGTTCGACACCATTTGCGTTGCCCAGCGGATAAGCTCTGGGCTGAGAGACGGCTTTATCTTGAGTGGTGCATGCTCTTCAGTGAGCCACTTTATGGCTTTGAGCGGGATACCCGGGGCAGCCCACGGCGAGGAGTAACCGTAAGATATTTGTCCGGCGTTGGCGAAGCTGGTTTCCATAGCACTGCTTGGTTGGCGATCAATCACGGTAACCTGATAACCTGCCTGAGATAAGTACCAAGCTGAGGTCAAACCGATAACACCACTGCCGACTACGATGACTTCCATTGATGCGCTCCACACATTTTCAATGTTGCGCAGTGTGTATTCTTTACCTTTTATTAACAATCGATATAAATTACATCCAGTGTTTAGAAAAACTATAGGCTCAAGGATGAAAAGTAGTGTCGTTAGCGGATTGTGGTTATTCAGCCAAGTGGCAGAACACAGCAGTTTTACCAGTGCAGCAAAGGCATTGCACCTGACGACGGGCGCAATTAGTCAGCAAATCATCCAGTTAGAAGAGCTGCTTGGTTTTACTTTGTTTGAACGCCATTCGCGAGGAATTCGATTGACGCCCAAAGGAATGCAGCTATCTCAATCCACACAATTTCACTTCTCAGAGCTAGGAAAAACGCTTGAAGAGCTACAAGCTGAAAAGCTCCACAATGAAATTCGACTCAAACTGACGCCTTCTTTTGCATTTAAATGGTTGGTTCCACGCCTTGAAAGTTTCCACCTCGAAAATCCCGATCTCCAAGTGCAGATTTTTGCAGAGGGGGCGTTGGTGAATAGCGAGCTAAAAGACTACGACGTTGCGATAGATTACGGTTCTCACCCCTATCGAGATAAAAGCGCAGAGCGGATTCTCGATGAGCAACTTTTGCCAGTGATGAGTCCAAAATACCTTGAGGATCATGGGTGGCTAAAAACTCCTAAAGCGAGACCAGAACAATGGCTAGGCGCGACGTTACTGCACGATGCTATGCCGTGGGGTAAAGCTCCGCGTGACTACGAATGGCTTTATTGGGCATCAAGTATGGGGCTAGATTTCAAAACGGATTTAGGACACTTCTTCAATCGTACTGATATGGCAATGTCAGCGGCCGAAGCTGGAGTGGGCATTGCGATGGCACGCATGGCACTGGTGGAAGATGAGCTCAAAACTGGTTGCTTGGTTTCGCCATTTTCCCCCGTTGATGCCAACGCTGGTTATTATCTGATTATTAATACAAAAAGCGAGCCTACAGCGCGATTTAGACGTTGGCTCTTACAGCAAGTCCAATCATCAATGTAGAGAGAGCTAATTGGTACAAGTGTTTAAGAAATAATAAAAATAAATTTCTTAATTACATGATACTTCGAATTGCTTCCCACAAATTGTCTTCCGTTTATTAACTCCTCTCACTCCGTCCTCTTTTTCCATATCATCCAAGAATTAATCAATGGATGAGAAAGACTATGGCTAAAAAAATCTCTCTTGTATTAGCCTTAGCTCTATTTTCGGTAGGAGCAAGTGCAATGTTTTGGCCGTTTAAAAAATACGATGTGGAAATGTCTCCAGAAGTTCGCGGTGTCATCACACTTGATGGTGTGCCACAAGCGGGGTTAACGGTTTATCGGGAGGTTTATTATGAAGGGTACAAAAAAGGAAAAACCTTATCAGACGAAGTTCAGACCAATGAGCGAGGAGAGTTTTCTTTCGAACGCATCATTGTACGTTCCAGTGCTCCTGGAGATCTCTTTGGAGGTAGTTTGAAGGTCTATCAAAACATCTGTGTCGATAGTGACTCTGAAAAGAAAGAAATTTGGGGTGCATGGGTGCCAACTGAAGGGGCGGAATCACTGCGTTGGATGCTAATGAATATAGACTGTGAGTTATCAAACAGTAAGCGAATTCATGAAGTTGAAATATCTTCAGAAAGTAATAATAGGCGTACTCCTGTTCATTCTGTATGTGATTGGCACAATCAGAAAATTGATACATACGAATATGATGAAAGTACAGATACCCACATGTTGAAAAACAGACCAAGGAAGAGTAATTAATGAGCACTATTTCTCCTATAATGGCTAGTGAACTAAGCATTACAGCCTATGAGGTAAAGCATAATCTTGAACGTGTGAAGCTGTCTGCCATTGTTGATAATCACTTTAGTTTTTCGAAAGTAGAAGTAGGTACATCTGGTGGTTTTTTCTTTCGCCCTGAAACGGGGTTTGCTCTATTAGGAAAAGGCAAAAGTCAGCGCCATAAGAACGACCTTGTTTTAGCTTTTAGAGGCACTGCGGGGTTAGCGGATGGAATTACTGACTTAACGTGCAGTGGAAAGGGAACGGGGACAGGAGAAATCGTGCACACTGGCTTTCAAACGACTTTCTATTCAATGAAAAAGGGACTTACTCGTTTTTTGCGTGATAATCCGGTTATTGGTAATGGCACTATTCATTGTGTCGGACATAGTTTAGGCGGCGCATTAGCCACTTTGGCTGCGAACTGGATATCGGCTTCTCCTGAGTTTAAAGGAAAGGTGAATCTGTATACCTTTGGATCACCAAGAGTGGGAATGAAGTCGTTTTCGGTTAACTCATCGTCGCGTATATCGTCGCATTTTCGTTGCGTGAATGGTGCCGATCCAGTTACGAAAGCTCCAGTGTGGCCTTTTTATCACGTGCCTTATGATGGTTCTGAATACATACTGAATCGTGCCCAAGGTTTTCATCCTAAAGCGCACTTTATGGCGGAGTATAGCTCCCACACACAAAAAGAAACTTGGGATAGTTTAGGTTTTCAAAAAGCAAATTCAACTTTTAAACGAGTAGTTTTGAATTACGAGAATCGACTTCAGGCGAAACCGTCTGCTGATTGGTCAGACAAGATTTCTGCGGCAATCTTGACGCTGCTTGTCGATGGTACTTATGCTGCGACGGTCTTTGCATTGCAAAGTGGTGGTGCTTCTATTGCAACCATCTACGATGTTGTGGCTCGCTCTATGATAAAAATCTCAGAACTTTCCAGTGAGTTTGCCGATCGCGTAAAAGGCTTACTTGGCCATATGCTGGTATTTGCCGGTAAAGGTGCTCAGATTGCGATTAAGTTTACCTATTCATTTATCCGCTGGGTATTTGAACTGGTTTTAAGCAAATTGAATCAGGCGGTTAAAGCTGCACTTAAAACGACTTTTTAATCATCTATAAACCGTCTCAATCGAGGCGGTCTTTTATGTTAGCAACCCCTCAACAAGGTCTTTCCGAAACCTAACCCCATCGCTGTGACTAAAGCAGTATTTCTTTGCTGAAAAAATCGGCAATATAAAAGAATAACCATTCACTCAATAGTTCAGGGAAGATGCATGAAAGACGAAACACTCTCGATCCATTTTGGCTACGAAACAGACCCAACAACCAAATCTGTTGCGACACCGATTTACCAGACCGTCGCGTATGAGTTTGATAACGCTCAACATGGTGCCGATCTCTTTAATCTGGAAGTGCCAGGCAATATTTATACGCGCATTATGAACCCAACCAATGACGTGTTGGAAAAACGTATGGCAGCACTAGAAGGCGGTATTGCGGGTCTTGTCGTGAGTGCTGGTAGTGCGGCAATCAACTACGCGATACTGACCCTTGCCCAAATCGGGGATAACATCGTTTCGACTCCTCAGTTATATGGTGGTACTTACACTTTGTTTGCGCATATGCTGCCGAACCAAGGCATTGAGGTGCGTTTTGCCAAGGATGATAAACCAGAGAGCCTCGCTGAGCTTATCGATGAGAATACCAAAGCGGTTTACTGTGAAAGCATTGGTAATCCGGCTGGCAATATTATCGATCTTGAGCGTGTTGCTGACTTGGCTCATGCGCAGGGAGTGCCTGTGATTGTAGACAATACGGTCGCAACGCCTGTGCTATGCAAACCAATCGAATTTGGTGCAGATATTGTGGTTCACTCGCTCACTAAATATGTTGGTGGTCACGGTACGACATTGGGTGGCATCATCATTGATTCGGGCAAGTTTCCTTGGGCGCAACACAAAGATCGTTTCCCAGTATTTAATCAGCCGGAGCCTTCTTACCACGGCGTGGTTTATACCGAGGCATTTGGAGAGGCAGCATTTATTGGTCGTGCTCGTACTGTCCCTTTGCGTAATACCGGTTCTGCTTTGTCACCAATGAATGCGTTTATGTTGATGCAAGGGTTGGAGACATTATCGCTGCGTATGGAGCGACATACCGAAAACGCACTCAAAGTCGCGGAATACTTAAGCCAGCACGAGAAAGTGAGTTGGGTAAGCTACGCAGGCTTGCCAGATTCTGAGTTCTATCCATTGGCAGAGAAATACATGCAAGGTAAGCCGTCGGCGATTTTGTCGTTTGGTTTAAAAGACGGTTATGAGGCAGGTGTGCGTTTTTACGATGCGCTTAAGATCTTCAAGCGACTGGTGAACATTGGTGATGCGAAGTCGCTTGCTTGTCATCCTGCATCAACTACGCACCGTCAATTGAGTGAGGCGGAGCAAAAGCAAGCGGGCGTGTCTCCAGAGATGATTCGTTTGTCTGTTGGCATTGAACATATCGATGATATTTTGGCTGACTTAGAACAAGCGCTGAACGCGTAATTGTATTTTTCAATAGAGTTTTGGGTTACCCATAGGCCAGCCTTGCTAAAAGCTGGTCTTATTTTTCTAACGTACTTATTTGTAATGCTTTTTTAGTATTTGGCCTGTGGTATTCCAAATGCTCATGGTGGTGTACTTTTCTTACCTTGCGTAGACGTCATATCTTCCTGATTATGCTTAGCAAAGATTCACAAGGAAGAGGCACTTATGTCTTATATCTTTCACCGTCATTGCCACACCCAATTACCTACTATCGCCAGAGGGGAAGGGGTTTACTTGTTCGATAGCCAAGGTAATCAATACCTTGATGCTTGTGGTGGAGCGGCGGTGTCAAACCTTGGTCACAGCCACCAAGCCGTTAAACAAGCCATGCTAGACCAAATAGAAAAAGTGCCTTTTGCTCATACTGGCTTTTTTACCAGTGAGGTTGGAGAGCAATTAGCAGAGCTGATTTGCCAGCAAATGCCATCGCATTTCAATCACGTTTACTTAGTCAGCGGGGGTTCTGAAGCGGTTGAATCTGCACTCAAAATGGCAAGGCAATACTTTGTGGAATGTGGCAAGCCTGAGAAAAAGCAGTTTATTGCTCGGCAGCAAAGCTTCCATGGAAATACGCTTGGAGCGCTGGCTGTTGGAGGGAATGAGTGGCGCCGAGAACCCTTTAAACCCATTTTGCATCCAAGCCATCACATAGCGCCGTGTTATGCCTATCGACATCAAAAAGAAGATGAATCAGAACTCGACTATTCACTGAGAGCTGCCAATGAACTTGAAGCTAAAATTATAGAGCTGGGCGCAGATAACGTGATGGCATTCGTTGCGGAACCGATTGTTGGCGCAACGGCTGGTGCATTGACTGCCACTCAAGGTTACTTCAAGCGAATTCGGGAGATTTGCGATCGCTATGATGTGCTGCTGATCATGGATGAGGTGATGTGTGGTGTCGGACGCAGCGGTAGCTTTTTTGCTTTTGAACAAGAGCAAGCCGTCCCAGACTTAGTCTGTATGGCGAAAGGGTTAGGGGCGGGTTATCAACCTATCGGTGCCGTTGTTGCCAATGACAAAGTCTATCAAGCAATCGCGTTTGGTAGTGGCTTCTTTCAACATGGGCATACTTTTATGGCGCATCCTGTTGCGTGCGCAGCCGCCGTTGCGACCATTCAGGCCATCGGCGATCAAAAGCTCTTGCAAGCTGTTAGCCGGCAAGGGGCACAGTTAAAAAGCGAGCTCGAGTCGGCGCTTTCAGATTTCCCGTATATCGGGGATATTCGTGGTAAAGGGCTGTTTATTGGCATTGAGCTTGTAGCAGATAAACTGAGTAAAGCACCGTTGTGCAACTCGACCTTGGCAGACAAGCGTATCAAACAACAAGCGATGGCAAATGGACTGATGTGCTACCCAATGGGCGGCACGATTGATGGCGTAAACGGGCACCATATTCTTCTCGCCCCGCCTTTTATCATTGAACAAAATCATGTTGATGAGCTGGTGGAAAAGCTCACTCGCACACTCAAAGAGGTGTCGCAGACATGGCAATGAATCCCCCAACTGAAAGATCCCGAATTGCGATTATTGTTGCGCCCAATGGGGCGAGAAAAACCAAGCAAGACCATGCTCAATTACCTATGAATATTGAAGAATTGGTTTCCGAAGCGAAAGCGTGTCAAACGGCAGGGGCAGCCATGGTCCATTTGCACGCGAGAGATACACAAGGCAGACATTCTCTAGAGGTTACCGACAACTTAGAAATCTACCACGCGGTGAAAACAGCAGTCGGGGATTCGATGATTGTCCAACTCACCACGGAGGCTGTTGGCATGTATTCACCACCACAGCAAATCGCGCTGATCAAAGCGGTAAAACCGGAAGCCGCCTCTTTTGCCTTACGTGAACTGATTCCAGATCAGCAGAGCGAGGAGCAAGGTTTTGCCTTTTTTGATTGGGTCGCTAATCAGGGCATTCTTAGTCAAATCATTTTGTATGATCAGGCAGACATCGGACGCTATTTCTCCCTGAAAGACCGTGGCGTTTTATCAAAGCACAACCAACACGCGTTAGTGGTACTTGGTCGATATCATGAGACTCAACAATCTTCGCCGTGGGATTTACGGGCTCTGCATTTAGAGCGCTTTATTCAGGAAGACGTTAGGTGCGCCGTGTGTGCATTTGGCGCGAGAGAGCAAGACTGTTTAACCCATGCAATGCTATTGGGATTGGATGTTCGGGTAGGCTTTGAGAACAACCATTTGAGTTCGAATGGTCAACTCGCGAAAAACAATGCTGAGCAAGTGCAACGATTGAAAAATCTCAGTGAGTTGCTCGGAGTGCCGTTGCATGATGCGGAAAGTTTTCGAGAATCCATTTAGTAACGGATACAAAAAAGGCTCCAAACGGAGCCTTATTCATATTTAATTTTAGCTTTCAGTCTGAGGTACAGGCTGGCGCGCTGGGTGTTTGATAAACACCGCGACGACCGCCGCAATTGCCAGAGCGAAACAGTAGTAAGAGTTCGCAACCACGTCTAAAGGAGAAAGGTTAAATACCGAGCCCAATAGCAGAACCTGAGCACCGTATGGCAAGACGCCTTGGATAACGCACGAGAAGATATCCAATAAACTAGCAGAGCGACGTGGTGATACGTTGTTTTCTTCTGCCAGTTGGCGAGCCACGCTACCTGATACGATGATGGCAACCGTGTTATTTGCGGTACAGGTATTTACCATAGAAACCAGACCTGCAATACCTAACTCACTCGCACGACTATTTGCTTGTTTCGAGTGGCTAGAGCCAAACGTACGGATGATGCCGCTCACTAGGTTAGTTAGGAACGCTAGACCACCTTGACGACGCATAAGCTCACTTAGACCACCAATTAGCATGGATAGTAGGAAGATCTCTTGCATGTTGCCAAAGCCAGAGTAGACGTCTTGTGCGAAGTTGGTCAGACCGTAATTGTCGATAGAAGACAAGCTCACGCCTCCCGCGAGGACGATACCAATGCTGAGTACGACAAATACGTTCATGCCTGAGACAGCAAGGATAAGAATCGTTACGTAAGGCAGTACTTTTAACCACTCGATCGGGCCGGTTTCTGGCACTTGAGTCGCGGTGCTGTTGAAGGCAAAGATCGCAAGGGCTACTAACGCTGCTGGTAGAGCGATACGGATGTTCTCTTTGAACTTATCCTTCATCTCACAGCCTTGTGAACGAGTAGCTGCGATTGTGGTGTCAGAGATGATCGAAAGGTTATCGCCAAACATTGCGCCGCTTAGTACTACGCCCGCAGTCAGTGGCAGACTCATACCTGCCGATTGAGCAATGCCCAGGGCAACAGGTGCGACTGCAGCGATGGTACCCATTGAGGTCCCCATTGCTGTAGCGATAAATGCAGAAATCAGGAAGATGCCTGGTAAGATCATGCTAGTTGGAATTGCAGATAGACCAAGGTTGACCGTCGCATCCACACCGCCAGACGCTTTTGCAACCGCAGCAAAGGCACCGGCAAGTAGATAGATCATACACATCGCGATGATGTCTTGATGACCCACGCCACGCATAAAGTGTTCGATAGAACGATTTAACTTATCTTTGCTCAAAATTAGCGCAAGAATAATTGCTGGCAAAACCGCGATTGGCGCTGGCAGTTGGTAGAATGCGAAATCTACACCTTGCAAAGATAAATAAGTACCTACGCCAATAAATAGCGCAAGGAACAGTACTAAAGGTAGAAGTGCAATTGCTGATGGTGCGATTGCTTTATTAGAATTTTTAGAACCAGACATGTGAACGACAACATAATCAACAAATAAGGCGAGCAGACTAATAGGACACCAAAGACTTGTCAACGTCTAGACGTCTAAATGGCTGGTTATTTTTAATCAAAAAGACCAACAAAAAAGGCTCACATAACATATCTTATTGATACCGTGAGCCTTTGTAGAATTTTTCTTGTATCGAGTGTTTATGCTTTTTTACGCTTGAGAAGCGCGATGATCATCAGTGAAAACAGTAACGCTGCACTCGACCAAATCAGGTAACGATGCTCGGTGTAGAATTGGCTGAGAACGCTTAAGTGCTCAAACGCAAAGTTAGTGAGCAAACTGAACACGGCAACCCAAATGGTCGTTGCGAGAGCGTTTCCTAATAGGAACTCTTTACGTGGCATCTTGGCAATGCCACAAGCAAGTGGCATAAACTGCTTCATTCCTTCAACAAAACGACTGACGACTAAACAAGCGGGACCGTACCTTTGAATTGAACTTTGTAACTTCTGCATTTTAGGGCCAGATATGTAGCCTTTTTTATCTAACCAGCCTTCAAAGTAATAACCAATCAGGTAGCCACAAGTGTTGCCAAAAAAACAGCTTAGCCAAGACACGATCATCACCAAACTGAGATTCATGACATGCTCAGATGAGATTATCGATGCTGCTATCATCATTGATTGGCCAGGCATCGGAATACCAAGACCTTCAAGAAATATGCTGATGACAAGCGCGAGGTAACCGTATTGCTCAAGCAGCGGCTTCATCGCCATCAGTAGATCATTTATGTGTTCCAAACGCTTTCCTCGACAAAGTGGAACGAAGTTAGAGTGATACTCCTGTTAGTAAGTATGGTCAATCCGTAGAGCTCGAAGTCGTTTAAATCTAACAAGGTCTTGATAATAGTGTTGCGTATTTAGCCATTCAGGTTTGTTTTACCAAGCAGTGAAAAGAGCCATTCATTGAATAGTGAGACTTTTTTCGCTGCTAATCGGTAGTTCGGCACAAATACGTAATAGCCATAATGGCTAAGCATACTCAGTTGCTGGATGTGGTAGACCTCATCTCTCGACATTGGCTGTTGCACCATAAAATCAGGCAGAAGAGCAAGCCCTTTGCCAAGCCTTACCGCTTCATAGGAAAGATAGAAATGCTCATGACCGACAGGGTGATAATGAATCGCGCTTTGCAGAGATTGTTCTAGTTTGAACTGTTCCCACAACTGTGGTCGCGTCGTTTGAGGAATAAAAGCGAAATCCGTAATGGATTGTTTGTCGTTACACGTTGAAGAACTTGATGAGCCCGTTAGCAGCAGCGTTTCTTGACGCAACAATCGACCATGTTCGTAGTGACTGGAGAGAGGAAGGCAGCGGATGGTGATGTCGCTGTCTACGTCTAACTGATTTATTGGACCATCACTGGTGCGAACTTTAACTCGGATATCAGGATGGATTTGATGAAATGCATCAATGTTTGGTATCAACCACAAACTGGCAAAAGAAGGAGTTACATCGACCACCAGTAATTCTTGTTGTGTGTCGGTTTGAATCAAGCTTGCTGTCGCATGTTGGATGATCTCCAACGCTTCGGTCACCTTGGGTAAGTAACGTTTCCCTTCTTCGGTTAGCTCAATACCATTGATACCACGCTGAATTAAAGGCAGCCCAACCAGTTGCTCTAACGTCGCAATCTGTTTGCTCACGGCACCTTGGGTCACGCACAAACTCTCTGCTGCTTTAGAAAAACTTAGATGGTTGGCAACCGCAACAAAGGTTCGAAGCGCACGAATAGAAGGGTACTCACTGCCTTTTAGCATAAACTCATGTCCATTGATGAATGCTTAACCACAGACTAAGAGATTTTCGCTACGAATCAAAGTAGTGAGTTTAGGGGAGAGGTACAAATCGCAGATACAAAAAGGGCCAACCCTTTCGAGTTGGCCCTTTCCAAACGTTTGGTGCTGGCGGCATCTGAACTTGCAAGCTAAATGATTGATTTTTAGTTATTAAATGATTTGTTCTGTTATGTTTGGGTAAATCTTTGGGTAACAAAACAAAATGTCATAATTGTTCTCTAGTTTTGATTGTCATCACAATTCTTGGACGGAACCACAACTACTCGACATTAAAATGCTGATTCAACAATTGTACTTGCCGAGCATACTTCTTGTCATTCAAGAGTAGCTCTACGCCTTCAATGCTCCAGTTAATACGCTGCCGAGGCACATAACTTCCGTCTTTTCTTTTTTTCATTATTGTAGGTGTTTTGTATTTCCACCTTATTAAGTGCCCTAAAACATCTTGAGCTGAGTCACCACTGTCTTGTCTGAAAGTAGCGATCTGTTTCATCTTAAATAGATACTGTGCCTCCTTCGTTTTAGGAAGAGTTCCACTATCGTAGCCTTCAAGAAAACTCAGAGTTACAGATACGCAGTAATCAAGAATGAAAGAAGTATTCTCATCTCTATTAAGGTCTTTCTGACTGTATCCAAGTAGTTCAGAAACTTGCTCTAAACCATCAGTTGTGAACTCTGTGAAATAGCATTTTTTCTGTACTAACCCTGATTCTTTGCGTCGCAATGCAACATCTCTTTGTCTTTCTTTTGGTGACTTAGCCATATCGTATCTACGTATGAAAAACTGATATTGGAATTCTAACATGACAAACGATTTTGTTTTGTGAGGCTCACGATAAGGCTGAAGAATATTATTAAGTCCTTGTTTTAATAAAGTTTTAATTTTTGTGAGCCTCACGAAATTGCAACAAAAGAATGTGATGTAGCTGTGGAGATTAGGGACGAATTGAAAACTGTAAATCCCGTCTTGAACTCATACAAGACGGAGAAAAACGATGTCTCTTCCACAACTGGTAAGCATTAACGAAATTTTGAAAGCCATCGGTGTGTCGCGCGCCACTATCTATCGTTGGATGGCTGATGGCACCTTTCCTTCCTCAATTGATGTTTCGGAAGGCAGAGTTGCTTGGTACGAACATGAAATAAAAGAGTGGATAAAGTCTAGGCCAAGAACTCAAGGTTTAAACAAAAAGCACGAGAAACTGATGAATGAGGTTTTGAAGTAATGGCTAGATACTACTCATTAAAACATCTTCCTAAGTTCGAGTCGTACAATGACGCTCTGGAGGAGAACAATATACGCGTAAGCATCTTGCAAAGAGTAGGCGGTCTTGAGAACAACGCCTTAGCTGACAAGCTTATTAGATGCTGTGAGCTGCAAGACAAGTGCAATAGTGTCGCGTGTAAGATCTGTAATCGGGATTTTCGTATAAAACGAGTGGATGAACTCGTAGCTAAGATGCGACGTGACAAAGGACAGTGGTTTGCTGCTACCATAATTGATTATAACCGAGCATTTCATGATGACGCCCTTTTTGACTTTGATTTACGTAAAGCAAAAGATCGAATGAGAAAGCAGATCAGACGAAGTGGCTTTGACGGACCTATGTTTGGAACACTAGAGTTAGACCGACACAGGATTTGTGGACTTTGGCTTCCTCATTTTCACTTGATCTACAAGTCAACGAAGAATAACGAGCGAGCTGTTCGCGTATTGCGTCGAAAACTCAGAAGGTTGCAAGTGGAGCACATTAAGAAAACTCCAGACGCTAGACCCTCGAAAATTCAGAAGCTTAGGAAGCCATTTACACAAACCAGCTATGCTTTCAAATTAGTATCTTTGGAGGTAGTTGATTACATCTGCTCTCGAAGTGGTAAACGAAGAACAACCAAGCAAAGACTGCTAGATAAAATGTTCTGCGAGCATCTGTGTTGGATTGATAAAATGGGAAGACGAGCTTTTCTATTTAGTCTTGGTGAGAGAGGTTGGTAGTACAAAGTGTCCGAGTTTTGAAAGTGCTCTTTAGTATAGACCTATTGAATTATCATCATTGTAACTCATTCATATTGATATAAGTATCTTGTCTAAGAACACTACAGTGCGACATCTAACGGGTGGAGCGCTTCTTGATTTCATGAGGCACTCCACTTAAGTGAGTTTGGTACACATTCTAGTTACCGGGCTCACTCGTATATCTTAATATTCAGTTTTTCTGGAGCAGATCATTCTTTCCGAGTATGTTGAAAAACAAAGTCACTTCAGCCTCGACGGCACGTTCGAATTTGGTGGTCAAAGTCTCATGACAGGTACCCAAAGTACTAAATTTGGCTCCTTCAACTTGTTGGCCAGCTAGATGAAGCTACTTATTCTTGAATTGGCCACGGAATCTCGGACTAAACAAAGGGTAGCCGCCCACCTCCTATCGTGTGTGTGACCACAATTACTTGCAGTCCGTACAAACACCCGAACAATCTCACATAAAACAGCATGCCAAGGCATGAATTAGACGGTTGACTGTTAAGGTGAATGCAGAAGCCTACGGAGGCAGGCGACATAGATTTAACTGTATGAGAAAATATACTCTTTTTTCTCTAGACTAGCTTTCAAATAATCAGGGTCACGCCAAGCAACCAAAAAATCATTCTTTAGAACAGTTCTGCCCTGATATGCCGAGTCAAATGTTACAGGTTTTTTCTTGCTATCAAAAGATATTTTTTTTACTTCATCCATTATTTTCTTACGGATAGATTCGTCAATATGAGGACATGCTAGATAATCGAAATAGAATATAAAGTACTCTGTATCAATAAACATATCATCATGATTGAGTAAATATTGTTCTGCTAAATCAACTAGCTTATCATGTATGCCTTGATACTGAGGTTTTTCTTCAATGTAAAGCATGAAAGTAATCCAGCGAAAATAAAAGTCATTAGTTTCTGAATTCAAACTTAAGGAATCAATATAAGAGTCTAATCTATTTGAAGGAAGCTGATATTCCTTAGGTAACATTGTTAGAATCATTAATAAGTTCAGAGTCTCAAGGCCAATAATATCGTTGGCGTGATCAATGTAAATATTTATAGCTTGCCTTACATGATCAAATATTTTCTTATATATAAGGTCAAGGAATTCTTGTGACCAACCGCGAGTTCTATCAATAAGCTCATTAATTAATCTTGCTAATCTATCTGTAGGTCTAATTCTAATGTCCATAGCATGGATGAAAAATAGTACATCTAGATCAACAAGAATCCAGTTTATGTGATGATTTTGTAATGCATCGATATCAGATAGTTGAGATATATAAGAGTCAATTTTATTAGTAATAGCACTAAACAAGTAATTGGAAATAGAACTATATTCAACTTTATGATTAGCCAAGGCCATCTTTATTTCTGATATAGCTCTATTAGCTTTTGAATCTGGCCTCATTAACTTTATGATTGGGTCATTATTATTTTCTGAAGTCTCAGTATACCTTGAAAAATAAAAATCATTTACTGTATTTCTTAGTGTAAATTTTGTTAATGATATATTGGTAGCAAATGGTCTAGATGCTATTGATGTTTTGGCTTCGTTCAAGTACATCTTGTAGTCAAGCAGACAATGCTCTAAATTTTTTATAATGCTATTTTTAACATCATCTGAACGATAGAAAATAAAGTAATCATCAACATACCTCCTAAATTCATAATCTTTGGATATGGTATAACCACTGTCATGCATCTTTTCTATCAAATTAAGGTCTATTTTTTGTAATATGATCTCAGAAAATATTCTGCTAACTTCTGGCCCAATCAATATACCGTTAGTCTCGCGATAGTTGGTTAACTGCATCAGGTTATCAAATTCACCATCGAAGCTACCTTTAGCTTTAGATTTAGCTAATCGTTTACTTTTTACTGCCCAGCCAATTGAGTGTGTGTATATACTTGGAAAACACTTCGATACATCAACTTGTAACATGCTGTGAAATTTTTTCTCAAGTCTATGATATTCATATGATTCAAAAAATCGATATAAGAAGGGATACGTTTTATACTTAAAATATGAGCTTGAAACAATACGCTCCTCACTTTCAGCTTCTACGCCATCGCAAACTTTAGAACCTTGCTGCCTTTTACCATAAAACTTAGTGGTTTTTCTATATGGGTGTCTTAGTGAGTATTTTGATTTAGTACAGTAGTACTCTATCAGTTCTCCATATTCCTCATAAAATTCGCATACCTTTAATTGAGCAGCAGGGTGCATTATCGAAATTGAACGAGGGCTTTTATTTCCTCCACGACTGATCAAGTAATCTAATGGAATATAGTTGCCTGCGTTATTTTCAAAATTAAGACCAGATATATTAATATAGGAATTACGATGTGTTTTATTATGGAATCTTTCATACATCGTAAAATTGGAATACCATAGTGGTAGTTCATAGGGAAGAACATCCGTCAATAATGCTCTATACTTATCATTGGTGTTAACTTTAATTATTTTAGACATCTTTCCAAATCTGCATTATCTTTGTTGTTTTCTTTCTACTAAACTTGCCAATATTACGTTTAACAGCATTTCCGTAAAATGATATGCTTTTTATCTTATTAACTTCTGGCAAAGTGAGTCCAAATCTCGGGTTCTGTAACTGATTTATAAGAAATCCATCTATAGATTTTAAACATTCAAAATTATCTGTAGTGTATTGGTAATTATGAGCTATTCCGGCTAATAGATTACCATTCTTACCTTTTTTTACAGTTTTCAACAAGCTTAGGAATTCAACCCTTCTTTTCAGTAAACTAATATCTTTGTTTTTGCTATTCTCATGCAAAGATATTATTATTCTAGATTTTAATTTTTTTAACTTTGATTCAGAAATTGTCACGTTAACTTGGTTTGGTTTGTTTTTTTTAGGTATTACACTGATTGAGTAACCCAAATAATCAAAGTTAGCATTGCTAGATGAGCCTGAGAAATTTTTATTGTCATCACCATTTAGCTTTAGTCCCATCTCCGAGAGAATTTCAACTAAGAAATCTATGACAATGTTTTTTTTGTTATCTGTTGTAATCAATATAATGTCATCAACATACCTAGCACTATATATAACATCATTACTTGCTGCTATTTTTTTATCGAAGTCTTCGAGATAGAGTTCTGCAAGAGTTGGGCTTATTGACAAACCTCTAGGCAAACCAGTGAAATTAAATCTATCTTTTAGCTGTCGACTAATGTCATTCAATAAATTCATGCATTCTGGTGATAAGATAAGATCATTCTGGAGTTTAGAAATAATATTATCGAACAAAATGCTCTCATAACATTTTTTTATATCTACTCTAAGAACGTGATAATCTCCCGAGTCCTTTAGTAAAGTAATAACCTGCTTAACAATTCTATTTCGATCAGACTGTCTTACTTTGTATATTCTTCGTACAAATCTATCGACTAGTTTGATTGCAAATGAATCTTCAACTCTACTCGGTGTATATACTGTTTTTCCATTTATCAGTTTGGCATTGATAGGTGATAGAGCGAGTCCGCTACCTTCCCAGTAACCGATCGTTTGCTCCAATGCAGTATCTACATCGCCAAACTCTGATAGCAGGTTCCATCTCCGTACATCTGTAGGTGAAACTACTTTAGATAGCTGCTCTCTACTAAAAACTTGTTTCAACATTGGTATTTTTCCAAATGAAAAAGAGTACTGCTAATGAGTGCTCGGAAAACTCAAATTTATGAAAGTTATACCATATCTAAGGTTGATGTGAATATGCAATTGGGTATATAGCTCCTCAACAAACTCTACATCACAACCTACGGGATTAGGTCTTGCCTTTTGTTACACAGTACTTTTTGTAGTTAGGGACTTATGGTTAAACTGAAATACCAACTCGAACCACAGCTCATTTTGGGGGAGAAATGTGTCGGTGTTTCAATTCAGTAGATGAAGAGCGTCTTCTGACATCTATGATGATATGAGAGTCAGGAAGCCATAGCCATCGATAGAGAGCCATTAGAAGCTTTAATAATATGTTCGCTCCACCAATCCATCATTGGTACTCGTCGTTCTAAATAGTCCGTGCGATTATATGAGCGCAGCGTTTTGTTACCAAAGGTATGAGCAAGCGCAGCTTCGACCAAAACGAAGTCATGGCCATTTTCATTGAGTATGGTACTAGCCATTGCTCTCATTCCGTGAGATACCAAGCGATCCTTAAAACCCATTCGTTTGAGTGCCATATTTGCGGTTTGGCTATGCATTGGTTTTTTTGGATCTTTAATTGATGGGAAGACATACTCGCTATTTGCGCTCATTGATCTCATTGTTTTTAAAAGGTTAACTACTTCTTGAGTTAGAGGTATACGATGCTCCTTTCGTTTTTTCATTCTTTCTTTCGGAATGGTCCATATGCGCTCTAGCAAGTCAAACTCGTCCCATTTCGCACCAGCTGCCTCATTTGGTCTCGTCATAGTATGAAGTTGAAACTCAATAAGACAACGTGTAGAGCGTTTAATGCTTGCGCTCGCGAGGGCATTCATTAGATCTGGAAGTTCGTTTGATTCGAGCTTCTTCATATTTTGCGTTGTGGGCTTTTTAAAAGCAGCTAGGATGTTGCTAATCGGATTTGCTTGCAGTAGTCCGCAGTTCATCGCATAGACCATAACTTCATTTAAGCGTTGTGTTAGACGTTTAACAGTTTCCAGTGAACCTTTAGCTTCTACTACCTTTAGAGTTTCGATTACGGACTGTGCTGTAATCATAGATATAGGTTTTGAGCTTAAAGTAGGGAAAACATGAAGCTCAAATGAGCGCCAGATATCCTTCGCGTAGTCTTCGGTGACTTCTGTTCTCTTCAGCTCCATCCACTTCTGTGAAACATTGAATAGTGTGTGCTGATGTATAGCCTCGCTTTTTTCCTTCTCTTCTTTTCTGTGGTGTTTTGGATCGATTTCTAGTGCAACGAGCTCACGGTAGCCTTCTACTATTTTCCGTGCATTAGCTATCGATAGTTCTGGGTATTTGCCTAAGGTCATATTACTACGTTTTCCCGTAGCAGGACTCTTGTATACAAAACGCCAAGACTTAGTACCATTTGGCATTATTCTAAGCTGAAGTCCTTTCCCATCACTGGCGATTGTCTCTTTGCCAGCGGGTTTAAGGCTTTTTACTTTTTTATCTGTTAGCGGAACTACGCGTCTTGCCATTTCTTTATACTCGATTTAGTACCCAAAAATATCTTGGATACGAGTATAGGGTAATTTATTGGGTACTAAAAACGTGAGCAGGTATGAGACGCGATGAGACAGAATAAGACAGAAAAGAAAGGTAACTAATTGAAATGTATGTTTTTTAGATACAAAAAAGGCCACCCGAAGGTGGCCTTTTCCAAACGTTTGGTGGAGCTGGCGGGAGTTGAACCCGCGTCCGAAAACCTTTCATCATTGGTACTACATGCTTAGTCGATCTTTAAATTCACCACCCACCTGCGAACCGACACGCTAGTAAATGACTATCCTGAATTATAATTCGCCGTTCATCTCTCAGGCGGGAGAATCCGGGCTAGCGCGTTTGGGTTTGATCCCTCGTTGGTCCCCGTCTTACGTGCGGAAGCTAGGGCGAGAGAGCTCTGAGCAGGTTATTAAGCTGCTAGTGCGTAGTTTTCGTCGTTTGCGACTATTTTTTTGCGGTTTATTAACGAGGCCTACCGCACCTCGGCATGCACCTCAGACTTCTGAATTCCCGTCGAATCCTAAATCAGCCCCAGAGGTAATATCCGCATAGTAACAGAAAAGCCTAGGCTGTCCAGTACTATGCGTTTAAGTGGTCAAGTTTAGCGCAGTGAGCTCTTCATTACGCGTGCTTTTTCACGAGCCCAATCTTTTTCTTTTAGATCGGTACGTTTATCGTGAAGCTTTTTACCTTTCGCAACACCGATTTTGATCTTCACCCAAGAGCGAGACCAGTATAGCGACAACGCGGCTAGCGTCATGCCTTCACGATTAATGCGACCAAGTAGGTTATCGAGTTCACGACGACTCATTAGTAGTTTGCGCACACGTGTAGGGTTTGCGACAACATGAGTTGATGCTTGATTAAGAGGAGTGATGGTCATTCCGCTGACAAAAGCCTCTCCGTCACGCATGAAAACGTAGCTTTCAGCGATATTGGCTTTACCTTGGCGAAGTGCTTTTACTTCCCAGCCTTGTAGCTCCAAGCCGGCTTCAATTTCATCGTCAATGAAGTATTCGTGGCGAGCTTTTTTATTAAGCGCGATAGTATTGCTACCCGCTTTTTGCTTTGATTTTTTCTTTACCATAATGGCCTCATTATACGGGTTGGATATGGGTTAGGAAATCCTTTTATTTGCGCTATCGTGGAATAAAAGTAAAATTGGCACAAGCCTTAAACATGTACGCGTATCGATAGGAGTGTGTATGAAGCAAATCAGCCGTTCTGCTTTAGTGTCTTTTAGTGCAGAACAGATGTTCGACTTGGTCAATGATGTTTCTAAGTATCCTGAGTTTCTACCTGGTTGTTCAGGTTCAAGAGTCATTGAGTCTTCGGACGGTGGTATGGTGGCTTCTGTCGATGTAGCAAAAGCAGGCATCAGCAAGACATTCACGACGTCCAATGAGCTTGTTCATGGTCAAGCTATCATGATGAACTTAGTTGATGGCCCATTCAAGACGCTACGAGGTGGTTGGATTTTTACGGCCTTAGATGAACAGGCGTGTAAGGTCGAGCTTAAGCTTGAGTTTGAATTCTCTAGCAAGATGATCGAAATGGCTTTCGGTAAGATTTTTAATGAACTAACCAACAACATGGTTAACGCTTTCACGAAACGTGCGAAACAGGTGTACGAGTGCTATGAGTATTGAGTCGGATATGATCCACGTTGAGGTGGTGTATGCATTGCCTCAAGAGCAGCGAGTGTTCAATTTAGTGGTGAATAACCACGCGACTGTTGAAGAGATCATCCGCCAATCTGGTGTACTTGAATTGTACTCTGAGATTGACTTGAAAAAGAACAAAGTTGGTGTTTACAGCCGCAACGTTCGACTAGATGCGACAGTTCGCGACAAAGATCGAATCGAGATTTACCGCCCGCTATTGGCAGACCCGAAAGAGATTCGCCGCAAACGTGCAGAGCAGGCAAAGGTCTCTGGTAGCGCGGATCCAGTGACAGGTGGTAAACCTAACTCCTTGCGAAAGGCTGCTGACTAACTTGAAATGGTCAAAAAGAAAAACCTCCCAGCTGGGAGGTTTTTCTTTTTATAGAAGATATTATTGGATCTGCTCGTAAAAAGCGTCACTCTTAGGAAAATCACCACTGATATCCGCAAGTGTTCCTTGATCATTAAAGTTAACGATCAGATCTTTCTGTACAGGATCACCATGTCCAGGCGTGTGATGGTAAATATAATACCATGTGTTTGGATACCCATTTTCAATAAGCATTGGTGACCCAAGAACGAAGCGAACCTGTGCTTTAGTCATCCCAAACTTCAATTTATCTACCGCACTTTGTTCTACATAGTTGCCTTGGTTGATATCAATGCGATAAACCAGTTTCTCCAATACCGAACATCCTGTCAGCAAAGTCATTGCTAATGGTACGGCAACTAACCACTTCTTTAATTGCATAATAATTTCTTAGTAACCTTCAAAATACTGCGCTGATAATAAACAAGCTCGACGCAGATGTAAAAAGCTATGCGTCGTATGGTAGGGAGTCTGACAACGATTTTTGAGTTGAGTTGCATTTATTCACTGATCTTGAGTAGTAAATAACGGGCTCTACGCACTAATTCCATCAAATAAGTGGCTAAAAATGAGTAACAGTAGGGAAAGCTAAGGCCACTGAAGGATATTTATTAGTGGCCCAAACTATTAACTAAGCTGCAATCAGTAATTCTTTGGCATTTGCTAATGTTGAATCAGTGATTTGGCTACCACCAAGTAGACGTGCTAACTCAGCTACTCGTTGTTGTTCATCTAATGCATGCATTTGAGTTTCTGTTTGACCACCTTTGGTGTGTTTTGCGACAAACATTTGCTGGTGACCACAACCTGCAACTTGAGGTAAGTGGGTCACACACATTACTTGAGTTGATTCGCCCAGTTTGCGCAGCATCTTGCCGACAACAGCTGCTGTTGGACCACTGATACCTACATCCACTTCGTCAAAGATCAAGCTTGGTGTATCGACTTTCTGCGCGGTGATCACTTGGATCGCGAGTGAGATACGTGATAGCTCACCACCCGATGCGACTTTTGCAATAGGTTGCAGCGGTTGACCAGGGTTGGTTGAAACTAAGAAGCATACGCTGTCCATACCCAATGGCGACGGGTGGGTGTGCTCGTTGCTCACCTCAATGCTGAATACCGCTTTCTCCATGCTTAATTCGTGCATGCTTTGTGTGATTAGCTTGTTCAGCTCTTTGGCGTAACGACTGCGTGATTTGTGCAGTTTTTCCGCTTGAGTTAAGAAGCTGTGGTATTTCTGTTCGACTTCTTGAGCTAATTCATCCAAGCGTTCATCGGAGCAATCTAATGCTTCTATTTGTGCCAGCAGATCTTGGTGATGTTGGTATAACTCATTAGGCATAACGTGATGCTTACGAGCCATCGACATCACTTTAGAAAAACGTTCTTCGACATAAGCCATGCGACCCGGATCGACATCAATACCGTCAAGGTAGCTGCGAAGTTCGTTTTTGGTTTCTTCTAGCTGGATCATTGCCTCAGCCAGCATGTTTGGTAGCTCTACTAACTTCTCATCTAATTCAGCTAATTGAATTAGGGAGTGATTGGCCGATTGCAAAATACCAAGCGCATTGACTTCTTCACCTTCGTAAATAAGTTCGATGGCTTGCTGACAGGTAGTGGCGAGTTCACCACTATTGGATAGTCGTTTGTGCTCTTGCTCGAGCTCTGCGAATTCTTCTTCACCTAGCGATAACTCATTCAGTTCTTTGATTTGGTATTCAAGCAACTGCTTTTGCGCCTGGTTTTGCTGGCTGTTCTCTTTTAGTTGCTTAAGGTTATTGTCTGCCTGACGCCAATGTTGGTAAGCACTGCGTGTACTCTTTAGTAAGTTTAGATGTCCCGCATATTGGTCAAGCATGGCCATTTGGTACTCGCTTTTCATCAATTGATGGTGTGCGTGCTGTCCATGGATATTGATCAACAGTTGTCCAAGAGATTTGAGTTGTGAAAGAGGAACAGGACTGCCGTTGATAAAGGCTCTTGAACGGCCTTCTTTGGTGATGATGCGACGCAAGATACACTCACTACTGTCCAGTAGGTCGTTATCTTCGAGCCAGCGTGTTGCGTGTAGATTGTTTTCCAGTAAAAAGGCAGCGCTGACTTCGGTTTTCTCTTCGCCTTGACGTACCATGCCTGCATCGGCTCGTCCGCCTAAACAAAGACCTAAAGCATCAATTGCAATGGATTTACCTGCACCTGTTTCACCAGTGATGGTGGTCATGCCCTTGGAAAGCTCGAGCTGTAAAGACTTAACAATCGCAAAATTATTAACACTTAGATGAGCCAGCATTTTTATTTACCTGTATAACTGAACAATACTGTATAAGAAAACAGTATATACTGTTTCTTTATACAGTAAAGATGGAGGCAAAACTTTTTATGAAAGAAGCGGCTTTTTGTGATGGGGAAAGAAAAAATAGGCCGAGCAAAATGCAACGACCTATTTAAATTGAAGAAGTTATGGACGTGTCGGGTTAATAGTGAGTGGCTCTAATGTCACCACTGCATTGACTCCAGCTCCTGGATGATCAACATAAGAAGTGTCTTGCATCAGGGTGTAATACACATCGACAAAATCATCATCATTGGTGAGCACGCCATCTGGAATTGCATCAATGATTTTGTTGGTGATCTGAGGAATGATGGCATATGCCTGTACCTCTGGATCTGGAATTGCCTTCAGTACCTCTTCAGCCACTTGAACTAACAGTTTTGCCAACTGCTTGTAATCCGTACCGTCATCTTGCTCCATCAGAACAATGTCTGCTGCGCCCCAACGGTAACGAGACCAGTGAATGATGATTTGGTTCGGATAGTAGTCTTTGTTGTCGTAATCCAAATATGGCATCTCAACTAAGTCCAGCGTTGGTTCATCTCGTGTTGGGTTGACGCCGGTTACCAAAGCATAAATTTCAGCTTTGCCTGAAATCCACGGTTCCTGGTCATCCGCTAAACGAATTTTTTTGAGCTGAGTGGTTTGGATCGGTTGTGCGTCTGAGGCTTCCGGTTGTGCCATGCTTTGTAGCACTTTGCCTTCAGCGTAAGGTTGAATCATGGCTGCTTGACCAAGCTTTTGCATTTCAGCTTGCATTGCCTGAAGACCCGCTTTTAGTTCTGCGGTGCTGTTGTTGTCAATCACCAATACAGGCACGTCAGGTAGTTCATAGACGTTTAACTCGTGAATATTCCCATATACATCAAATGCTTCGATGTATTGCCACTGCTCATCATCACCACTAGGTTCATAAGCAAATAGCGGACTCACATCACCTGCTTGCCAAGTCGGTAACATGGCATCGTTAGCTAAACGTACTTCAAGTAACTCATTTGAGTACTCAGATACGCCCTTCCAGTTTCTTATTTGCTCGTCAGCTTGAACCAGTTGCTTGCTCATTGGAGAAGTTGGGTTTTGTTCGATGAACTTTGAAACAGGAATGTTGGTTTGTTGTGCTGTAATGTCCTTGCGTAGCATTGGTTCTAATGCTGCGTAGTTTTGGCTAAGTTCTAGAGCCAACGCTCGTTTGGTGTTGCTGATATCTTGCGCTTTATCGTTTGAGATACTTGTCACTTGGTTCTCATCAGATTGGCAGCCAACGATCGCTAATGTACTTAGAACAGACAGAATTATTGTTTTTTTCATAGCTTGTCCTTCTTTGATTATTATTTGGTAGAGTTTTTGCTCTATTCGAAACCAGAATATCATTCAATGGCATATGAGCCATTTTCTTTTATAAAATCGTGTGGTTTTTGCCCAGAGCTTCAAATTTTCTATTGTTTTAGTAACGTGTGCGGGGTGAGTGATTATTGTGGTGAATGATTTTAGCGTTGATAGTTTGTGCTCTGAAAAATAAAAAGGTTGATAGAAAATCAACCTTTTTTATTTTGTTTAGAATAGTTTGCTCGACCACCCAAGCTTGTTTCGCAATACGTGATAGTAGCTGTAATCCTTTGGATGGATGAGCTTGAGTACATTTGGACTCTGGTAAATATGTACTTCATCACCAGGCGATACTGGTAAGGAGACTTGTCCATCACAGCTTACTTCTTGGGTACCACGATTTTCCGGTGAAACAATAAGCTTAATACGTCGTTTTCCATCGACAACTAAAGGACGGCTAGAAAGTGTATGCGGGAACATTGGTACCAGTGAAATCGCGTTCAGACTAGGTGATAGAATAGGGCCACCACCTGAGAGTGAATATGCGGTAGAGCCCGTCGGAGTAGAAACAATCAAACCATCGGCACGCAGCGAAAACGCAAAGCTGTCATCAATGTAAACTTCAAACTCAATCATGTGCGCCACTTGTCCTGGGTGCAAAACCGCTTCGTTCAATGCCGCGTTGTGGCTCTTGATTTGACCGTGACGATGGATCTCAGCTTCCAATAAGAAGCGCTCTTCTTCTATATATTCGCCTTTTAATACAGCCTTTAATGCTTCTTTGAAATCGTCTGGATTGAGGTCGGTTAGGAAACCTAAATTGCCACGATTTACACCAATCACAGCAACATCAAAGCGTGACAATATACGAGCAGCACCCAGCATGTTGCCATCACCACCAACAACGATGGCAAGATCTGCGTTTTTGCCTAGTTCAACTAAGCTAGCAAATTGGCTTTGCGGGATTTCGTCTAAAATTGCAGCAAGGCGATCATCGATGAACACTTGGTAACCTTCGGATGTCAGCCATTCGTATAACTCTCGATGAGTTTGAATCGCCTGCTGATCTCGTGGTTTTCCGATAATCGCGATCACGTTACATGGGTTTTTCATAGCATTTCCGCATTAAAGAGGCTTGAATCAGGAATCTTCATCCCCATAATAATGGCAAGTTACCTAAATATGCGAATTTTTATGGCTTTGAAACCCACGAAATGTGAATGGCTTTAAAGGCATTAAGTTGAGTTCTGGAGATATCATGAGCAACGAAGAAAACAAAGTTACAGAAGCTGAGCTAGATCAAATCATCGAAGAAGCTGAAAAAGTAGAAGCGGCAGCTCAAGAGGCTGAAGCAGAACTTGAAGAAATTGGTGATGAGAAAGACGCTAAGATTGCTCAACTAGAAGCGGCACTATTGTCTAGCGAAACAAAAGTAAAAGACCAGCAAGATGCGGTTCTTCGCGCTAAAGCTGAAGTAGAAAACATGCGTCGTCGTACTGAGCAAGAAATCGATAAAGCTCGTAAGTACGCTCTGAACAAATTCGCTGAAGAACTACTTCCAGTTATCGATAACCTAGAGCGTGCAATTCAAGCTGCAGATGCAGAGCACGAGGTAGTTAAGCCAATTCTTGAAGGTGTTGAACTAACGCACAAGACGTTTGTAGACGCAGTATCGAAATTTGGTTTGAAAGAGATCAACCCAGAAGGTGAAGCATTCAACCCTGAATTCCACCAAGCGATGTCTATTCAAGAAAGCCCAGATCACGAATCAAACACAGTGATGTTTGTGATGCAAAAAGGCTACGAGCTAAACGGTCGAGTTGTTCGTCCTGCAATGGTTATGGTTGCTAAGTAATTAACTAAATCATTGATATAAATATATTAAAACGCCCGCTACTCAATAGCGGGCGTTTTTGTTTCAAACATTACCGTCAACATATTCATCTCTCTGAATATGTGTGCAAAATGAAATTTGATCCCCTTCAAATTTTTTCTTATTGGTAAATAATTTTCCAATAAGGGATATCCTTTCTTTATCTTGCTTATTTATGGAATGGGTGTGTCTATAAGTGCCTGTTATCACTCGCAATCAAAATTTAATTCTGAATATGAATGTGGATCCAGTGATTTACTTTTAATGTTATTTATTAACAATCTCGTAAAGAAAGTCTTTATTTTGTAACTGCGGCGTGTATTATTCGCGAGGTCTGCCGTAAAAATCAGCAGATGTAACTATAAAAGTATAAATAGCAAACACAACATTTTGGAGATTTATGATGGATAAATCGCTTTCTAGCAAGATTTTTATCGGCTTGTTTGCGGGTCTTCTGATTGGTACTGCAATTCAGTATCTTTTTAGTGGCGTTGCTCTCTTTGATACATATTTACTTGGCGCAGCCGAAGGCGCTGGTGGCATGTTTGTATCATTGATTAAGCTGTTAGTAGTACCTCTTGTTTACGTATCTATCGTATGCGGTATCGTTGACCTGAAAGACATCACTGCTTTTGGTCGTCTTGGTGGTAAAACCTTTGCTCTATACATTATCAACACCATCATCGCGATTACTGCGGCACTTACTGTTGGTCTTATTTTCCAACCGGGGGCAGATGCAAATCTTGCGGGTACGATTTCAGAGACCGTTAAACTAACAACCACAGAAACTCCTGACATTTTCTCGTTGGTGGTAAACATTGTTCCAAGCAACCCAGTACAAGCGTTTGCAAATGGCGACATGTTACAAATCATCTTTATGGCAATCCTGACAGGTCTTGCTATTCAAGCTCTTGACTCACGTGGTGGACCTGCCATTCGTACGTTCAAGATGGCGAATGAAATCATGATGAAGCTGGTAGGTCTAGTAATGAGCCTTGCGCCTTACGGTGTATTTGCTCTGATGATTCAACTAGGTGCAACACTGGATGCAAACACACTGATGTCTGTGGCTGGCTATGTAGCGCTTGTTGTTGCAATGCTAGTGTTCTGGATTTTCTTCTTCTACCCAATGGCAGTAGGTATTGCGACGGGCACTTCGCCAAAAACTTTCCTACGTGCAACTCGAGAGCAGATCTTATTCTCGCTATCAACAGCAAGCTCGAACGCAACTATCCCTGTAACAATGCGTACGCTTACTGATAAGCTGAAGGTTTCTAAGTCAGTAGCTGGTTTCGGTGTGCCACTGGGCGCAACAATGAACATGTCTGGTGTTTCTATCTACATCGCACTAGCAACGATGTTTGTGGCAAACGCGTTTGGTCAGCCGATCAATACTGCTGATATCTTTACTCTTGGTTTGACTATCTTGCTACTGTCTATCGGTGCAGGTGGTGTGCCAGGTGGCGGTGTAGTAATGGTCGGTGTTCTATTGCACCAACTAGGGCTTCCACCAGAAGGTCTTGCAATCATCGCAGCAGTAGACCGTATCAATGATATGTTCTGTACTTCATCAAACGTGGTTGGTGATACTGCAGTAAACACCATTGTTGCGAAGTCTGAAGGCGAGATTGGCAAAGAAGAAGTGGTAGACGCAGAGCCTGCACAAGCAAGCGCATAATTGATAATTGCACACTTAATCGAATTCAAAGTGAGGTCTTAGGGCCTCGCTTTTTCTTTTTAGAGACGCTTCGCTTCGGGAACGGACTTCTTCCTATGGAACGCTGCGCTCCGAGATTCCCGTATCTCGCCTTTTGCACAACTTTTTTCAATTTTTTTTGCTCTTTCCCTTGAAAAGCCATTTGCAGCCCTTATCTATTGGGCATAAGAGAAGCAAACATAATTATTTTTGTTTGTGAGCAAGGGTTGAAACCCGATTCTACGTCCCCACATAGGGGATATAGCAAAACGAAAATAGAATTTATTCGGAGATAGCCTGATGGGTAAAATCATTGGTATTGACTTAGGTACTACTAACTCTTGTGTTGCTGTTCTAGACGGTGACAAGCCACGCGTAATTGAAAACGCAGAAGGCGAGCGTACAACCGCATCTGTTGTTGCATACACAGACGGTGAAACGCTAGTAGGCCAACCTGCTAAACGTCAAGCAGTAACAAACCCAACCAACACGCTATTTGCAATTAAGCGTCTAATTGGTCGTCGTTTTGAAGACGAAGAAGTTCAACGTGACATCGAAATCATGCCTTACAAAATCGTTAAGGCTGACAACGGTGATGCTTGGGTAGAAGCGCAAGGCCAAAAAATGGCTGCTCCTCAAGTTTCAGCTGAAATCCTGAAGAAAATGAAGAAAACTGCTGAAGACTTCCTAGGTGAGGAAGTAACTGGCGCAGTTATCACAGTTCCTGCTTACTTTAACGATGCTCAACGTCAAGCAACAAAAGACGCTGGCCGTATCGCAGGTCTAGAAGTTAAACGTATCATCAACGAACCAACAGCGGCGGCTCTAGCATACGGTCTAGACAAGTCAGGCGGCGACCGCACTATCGCGGTATACGACCTTGGTGGTGGTACATTCGATATCTCTATCATCGAAATCGATGAAGTTGAAGGCGAGAAAACTTTCGAAGTTCTAGCAACTAACGGTGACACTCACCTTGGTGGTGAAGACTTTGATACACGTCTAATCAACTACCTAGTAGACGAGTTCAACAAAGAGCAAGGTATCAACCTTAAGAACGATCCACTAGCGATGCAACGTGTTAAAGAAGCAGCAGAAAAAGCGAAGATCGAGCTTTCTTCTACTTCTCAAACTGACGTAAACCTACCTTACGTTACTGCAGACGCGACTGGTCCTAAGCACATGAACGTTAAAGTGACTCGTGCGAAACTAGAATCTCTAGTTGAAGACCTAGTACAACGTTCTCTTGAGCCACTAAAAGTTGCTCTAGCTGACGCTGACCTATCTGTAAACGACATCACTGACGTAATCCTAGTTGGTGGTCAGACTCGTATGCCTATGGTTCAAGCGAAAGTTGCTGAGTTCTTCGGTAAAGAAGCTCGCCGCGACGTAAACCCTGATGAAGCAGTAGCAATGGGTGCTGCAGTTCAAGGTGGTGTACTTGCAGGTGAAGTGAAAGACGTACTTCTACTAGACGTTACTCCACTGTCTCTAGGTATCGAGACAATGGGCGGCGTAATGACTAAGCTAGTTGAGAAAAACACAACTATCCCAACTAAAGCGAACCAAGTTTTCTCTACAGCAGAAGATAACCAGAGCGCGGTAACTATCCACGTTCTTCAAGGTGAGCGTAAGCAAGCGTCTTTCAACAAATCACTAGGTCAATTCAACCTAGAAGGTATCCAAGCTGCACCACGTGGTATGCCACAAATCGAAGTTACTTTCGACCTAGATGCGGATGGTATCCTACACGTTTCGGCGAAAGACAAGCAGACTGGTAAAGAGCAGAAGATCACTATCCAAGCTTCTGGCGGTCTAAGCGATGACGACATCGAGAAAATGGTTCAAGAAGCAGAAGCTAACAAAGAAGCGGACAAAAAGTTCGAAGAGCTAGCGACTGCACGTAACCAAGCTGACCAAATGATTCACGGTACTCGTAAGCAAGTAGAAGAAGCTGGTGAAGCGCTACCTGCAGAAGAGAAAGAGAAGATTGAAGCAGCTATCTCTGAGCTAGAAACTGCACGTAAAGGCGATGACAAAGAAGCGATCGACGCTAAAGTTCAAGCGCTAATGACGGCAGCTCAAAAGCTAATGGAAATCGCTCAACAACAAGCTCAAGCGCAACAAGCACAAGGTGCTGACGCTGATGCTCAACAGTCTAAAGAAGACGACGTAGTTGATGCTGAGTTCGAAGAAGTTAAAGACGACAAGAAATAATATTTCTAACTAGGCGACTTATGGTCGCCTAGAGTCGATAAGACTTTTGTGTGCGGGCGTTTGGGGTAACTCTTACGCCCGTCTGTTTGTCAAAGCTGTCTTTCTAGTTAAGTATTTTGCAATGAGTGCACTTACCTAGAACGATACAAACACCAAGCGGTAAATCATGCCGTTTGCAGTAATTAATTGGTGACGAAGAACATGTCAAAACGTGATTTTTACGAAGTATTAGGCGTAGGCCGTGATGCCTCTGAGCGCGATATCAAAAAGGCGTACAAGCGTCTAGCGATGAAATTCCACCCAGACCGTAACCAGGGTGATGAGTCTGCTGCGGACAAGTTTAAAGAAGTAAAAGAAGCGTACGAAATTCTAACTGACCCTCAAAAGAAAGCGGCTTACGATCAGTACGGCCATGCTGCTTTTGAACAAGGCGGTGGCGGCTTCGGCGGCGGCGGTTTTGGTGGCGGTGGTGCTGACTTCGGCGACATCTTTGGCGATGTGTTTGGTGATATCTTTGGTGGCGGCCGTCGTGGCGGTGGTCAGCAACGCGCGCAACGTGGCGCAGACCTACGTTACAACATGGAACTGTCGCTAGAAGAGGCGGTTCGTGGCGTATCAAAAGAGATCGAAGTACCTACGCTTGTTCACTGTGATAGCTGTGATGGTAGCGGCGCGAAGAAAGGCTCGTCAGCTGAAACGTGTGGTACGTGTCATGGTCACGGTCAAGTTCAGATGCGTCAAGGCTTCTTCGCGGTACAACAGACCTGTCCTACCTGTCATGGTAAAGGCAAAATCATTAAAGACCCATGTAACGAATGTCATGGTCAAGGTCGCAAGCAAAAAACTAAGACACTTAACGTTAAGATCCCAGCTGGTGTTGATACTGGCGATCGCATCCGTCTGTCTGGCGAAGGTGAAGCAGGAGAAATGGGCGCACCAGCAGGTGACCTATACGTACAAGTTCACGTAAGAGAACACCATATCTTCGAGCGTGAAGGCAACAACCTGTACTGTGAAGTACCTGTAAGCTTTGCGATGGCAGCGCTAGGTGGTGAAGTTGAAGTTCCGACACTAGACGGTCGTGTGAACCTTAAAGTACCGACAGAAACGCAAACAGGTCGTATGTTCCGTATGCGTGGTAAAGGTGTGAAAGGCGTTCGCGGCGGCGGTGTCGGTGACCTAATTGTTAAGCTAGTGGTTGAGACACCTGTTAACCTAAGCTCTCGTCAAAAAGAACTGCTTAAAGAGTTTGATGAGTCTTGTGGTGGCGATGCGGCAACTAAACATAAGCCAAAATCTGAAGGTTTCTTCAACGGTGTGAAGAAGTTCTTTGATGATCTAACTAGCTAGTTAGCAAATTAATCAAATCCCCAGAAGCCTGCATTAATGCAGGCTTTTTTTTGTGTCTGTTAGTCCATTTCAGGAGAAAAGCGTTTCAGTCCCAACAAGCACTTGGTGATTCGATGTTGGTTGAAGTCAGCGTAATTGTTTTCACGCCCTGTGGAAAGCAGCGATCTTTATCTTGTCCCAACTTTGCTGTTGCTGTGATGGTGTAAGCCACGACTGCTGAACTGGCTACGGAGAATGTAAATCTATCAGCATCAGAATCACAAATAGTGCAGCTACCGCCAGAAATGATCCCACTCCAATCATAGCTACCGTTATAGGTTGCTTCGAGTTCTAATTGAATACGACTAATATCGCTAATGGCGCTTGTTCTGTGTGATTTCAAAATATGGTTTGTGAAAACAGGGTATGCAATTGCGGTTAAGGCGGCAACAATACCCATCGCGATGAGTAATTCGATCAATGTCATCCCCTTTAATCCTATTTTGTAGCTGTTACAAATATTTGTACGAATCATTACGAGTAGTTCCTTCTCCCATTTCGTCCTATTTTTATGAGCTGTTAGCATCTGTTCAAGAATGATTTTTGAACATTTGGTTCTTTCACGGGATTTTGGGAAATGCATCGCGGCTTTACTTTATTGGAACTGATTGCTTCGGTATTTATCTTGTGTTTGTTGTTGGCAATAGCTGTTCCTAACTTTAATGGAGTGCTACAGGCGAACAAAATGCAGAGGTTGGCGCGAGAACTTCATGGGTTTGTTATACAGGCGAAGTCGGAATCTATTTTGAGAAGGCAACGATTGTGGGCTCATATCATTATGTCGGGAGCCAGCAATAGTCAGGGCGAGTGGAAAATCGAACTGACGGATAGCAATACACCTTATATAGGGATGATTTTAGCGACCTTTTCTGGAAAACCATACGCAGGCTTAACCGTAACTCCACAGTATCCATCTCAACAAATCTCTTTCGATGATATTCATGGCCGCCCCTCAAACGGACACATAAGGTTTCACCCTATTGAAGACTCAAGTAAAGAGTTAAAAGTCTTGTCATTTAATCGCTCTGCGCGGTTCAGGGTGTGTAGTAATCATCCAACTAAGCAGTTTTTCGGTTATGTGTCTTGCTAATGCTGGGAAGCAAATGATGTTTAGAAAGCAAACCGGTAATAGCCTTTTAGAGTTGCTTATCTCTTCGTCGTTGGGGGTTATCACCATTGGTACGATAACTTCGGTGTTTATTCATGCGCAGAAAACGGCTATGCAGAGAACCCAAGAGTTGGTTCTGTTACAAAATACGGCCAGTGTTGTTCAAATGATGAGAGCCGATATTCAAAGGGCTGGGTTTGATGGAGGGCAGGGGAGATCAATTAAGTTATCAGGAGCAATTAACACTGTATTTACCGTAAGTAGTGCAGCAAGAACTCTAGTTGCTTATGCCTACCTGGCTGACATGTCCGGGGGCGTCCCGTCGTATAACAATGTGGTATATCAGCGGACAACCAATCTTCCCAACTCTTTTTATGTTTGTGAAAAGGAATTGGTTGATAGAGTCATGGATATTGCAGACGCTCAGGATTTTTCTAATCGAGTTGGTGGGGCGTGCTACAACCTTTTTGATGCAAATACGGTGCACGTTAATCAGTTTCAAATTCATGAGGACAAGATTCAAAATCATGGCGTTACCAGTGCTCTGTTGACCGTCCATGTTAGTGCAGAGCTTGCGTCCAACTCTGATGTGAAAGTGACTAAGGATTTCACCATTAAACAAAGGAATTGGCAGGAATGAGACAGCACTCAGGAGCGATTACTCTTCTTATTACTAGCTTACTTTTAGTTGCGGCTCTTATCGTCATACTGGGTAGTTACAAGACACTGTTTTTCAAAATAAAACAAGCAAATAATCAAATTGAAGCTCGAAAAGAGTACTGGCAAGCGGAGGGGGCATTAGAATGTGGTTTTACATATATTGTTGCTTCTAACTTAAACTACATCCCCGCTAATCTACTGCCACAATGTCATTCTTATCCCATTGATGAACTCAAAGCTTCAACTTTAGACCCCAATGTCCTCGTTGCAAAAACGGGCTATGCAAAAGTATCCAAGAAAATTCAGTTCTTAGGAGGTGGAGGCTCAGGAGCAATTCGTTCAACCGCTGACTTGATCGCTCATGGTTCGGCATTGATAGCACCGCCAGATCCAGGTAAGTATAACAAAAGAGACTACTATGAGTGCCTTGGTGTTGTGGTGAAGCGTCGGATTATCGCTTCTGGGATCACCAACCAAGGTATAGGCGGTGGTATCCCTTCTCCTACTGCCGGTTTTGATCAATCAAAGAGTTGTGGCAGCAACTACCAAACTCAAACCTCATCTTACGCGGGCATTTGGCATGATCAAAATGGAGTTTATCAAAGAGAGTCAATTAAGTTGGATATTCAACAGAAAGCCGACCTAGACCCATTTTATGACTTCTTTGGAACGGAAAAGAGCAATTGGAAGTCGATCAGAGATAGCAAAGAGCATGATTTTATACCTGTTGCGATGAAAGGGGGGAGCGATATTGATTGTGTGAGTAAATTTGTCGGAAAACTGAAAGAGAATAAGCCGTATAAAATTTGGATTGATGGCTCATGCCAAATTACCGATACACAATTGACTAAGTTGAAAAGTCTTCAGAACCAAAATAGTAAAATGAACTTGTTCATCTTAGTAAACAACGGTGTGCTAGGAATCAATGGTAGCGGAACTATCAAAGGTATGTTGTTTCATCTGAATCACGACTACAGACCGACACTTGAACAATGGAATGACTTGAAACAAATCAAACCGTACTTGAATGCGAACTTCTCGACTTACATCAACAAGTTGTATGGTAGCTCAAGCTCGGTTTCTCCATTATTAGCGACGTATTTTCAGCGCGGCTCGTTTTCTCTATCAGGCGGGCAAGTATTTGATTCAGATGGTCAAATGGCTTTATTTGATAATTCGTTGCGCTTGGCATTTAACGCAGACGTGATCAACTCATTTTCGTTTCCTACCACTGTTCGATGGGTAAAAGGATCTTGGCATGATTTTTAGTCAACGTGGTGTGGGTATGTTAGAAGTTCTGTTCTCTGTGATGTTGATTGCTGGTGGCGTTTTGAGTTTAACCAAACTTCAGGTCTACATGGAAAAGGAGTCAGAATACGCGTTAAACAGTCTAGAGGCTTTGCAGTTGGCGGAGGAGAAACTGGAGTGGTTTAGAACTCGTGGTGCTTCTTCCGCTTCGTCTGACATTGTGGTTGCTGACTTCGATGCAGATATCATCGCAGGTACTTCAATGAATGGTACGTATACAGTTCAGTGGGATCTACTACCAGCGCCCATTGCGAATGTGAAAGTGGTAAAGGTACAGGCAACTTGGCTTGATAGGGCTGGAGATACACAAGGTGTTGAATTGCAAACAATGATTTCGCGTTATAGTGAATTTGACTGATTTGATGCAAAATTATTAGCGTTATTAATGCTTGGAACTCTTGTAATTGCTGATTTTTATCTTAAATTCATGCGGTTAATAGAATGTTGTGTTGGTGTTGTTTTTGCTGGTGCGCAACTGTTTTTATTATGTTTAATTGATATAGTAATTTTGCAAAATATGTCTCCAAATATGGAAAAAATGCCAGAACCTTGTGCTTTCTTATTTGCTATTTAATAGAATGCTCGGTTGAAAATAGGCCATTATAATTACTCAAATAGGCCATGACACCAACATCATTCATATGGAGTTACCATGAGTAACCAAGCTGTAAATAAGGCACCGTCACCGAAGCCGAGCGGTATGGATCGCTTTCTGAACTTTATCGAAAAGGCAGGTAATAAAATTCCTGATCCAGCGATTCTGTTCTTCTGGGCACTAATCATTACTTGGGCTGCGTCTGCACTTTTGTCGAATGTTTCTTTCGACCTTCTAAACCCTCGAACTGGCGAAGCTCTTACTATTACTAACCTTCTAACTGGCGAAGCACTAGCAAGTTTCCTTGCTAACATGGTGACTACGTTCACTGGCTTTGCACCACTTGGTATCGTTCTTGTTGCAATGCTAGGTGTTGGTGTTGCTGATTCATCTGGCTTCATCACTACTGGTCTGAAGAAGATGCTGAACTTCACGCCAGCAAAACTTCTTACACCAATGCTAATTCTTGTAGCAATCGTATCGCACACTGCTGCGGACGCGGGCTACGTTCTGGTTATTCCTCTTGGTGGTATTATCTTCCACGCGGCTGGTCGTCACCCTCTAGCGGGTATCGCGGCAGCGTTCGCAGGTGTATCAGGTGGTTTCTCTGCAAACTTTATCCCTTCAGGTATCGACCCTCTATTGGCTGGTTTCACTCAAACAGCAGCTCAGGTTCTAGACCCTGAATACGTAGTTAATCCACTAGCGAACATCTTCTTTACTGGTCTATCTTCAGTAATCATTGTTGCTATCGGTTGGTACGTAACTGAGAAAATCATCGAACCACGTCTAAAGAACACTCCAATCGACGAAGACGCAGAGAAAGCACCAGATCTAGGTTCTTTCTCTGAGCTTGAGTCTAAAGCGTTCCGTTATGCTGGTTGGGCAATGATGGCGGGTATCGCTCTTCTTGTTGTGGCTCTTATTCCAGAAAACTCTGCACTGCGTTCACCTGAAGGTGAAATCACTGCGTTCTCTGCGCCAATCATGAAGTCTATCGTTCCGTTGATTTTCATCCTGTTTATCATTCCGGGTTACGTGTACGGTCGTGTTTCTGGCACGTTCAAGACGAGCAACGACATCATTAAAGCGATGGCGGATACTATGTCTACTATGGGCGCATACATCGTAATGTCGTTCTTCTGTGCACAGTTCCTATCTGCATTCGCACAATCAAACATCGGTACGATGCTAGCGCTATACGGTGCGGAAGGTTTGAAAGCGATGAACCTGCCAGGTGAAGCGACTATCATTGGTATGATTCTTCTAACGGCTTCTGTAAACCTTCTAATCGGTTCTGCATCAGCGAAATGGGCTCTTATCGGTCCAATCCTAGTTCCTATGCTAATGGCTGTTGGTATCTCTCCTGAGCTATCTCAAGCGGCTTACCGTGTAGGTGACTCTGTATCGAACATCATTTCACCTCTGATGGTATTCTTCCCTCTAGTAGTGGTTTACTGTCAACGTTACGTGAAGTCGACAGGTATCGGTACACTAGCATCGCTAATGATGCCATTCTCGATTGCAATGCTAATCGGCTGGTCTATCTTCCTAGTGGTTTACTGGATGCTAGGCATTCCTCTAGGTATCCAAGCGCCATACACTTACACAATGTAAATACCGTCATATTTGGCGCTGTAGCGTTGTTAACTGCGCAAGTTCACCGGAGCGCCGGCCGCCCTAATCACATAGAGCCTCTATGCTCATAGGGCTGAACTTGCTTGTTGCCTAGCTACAACACCAACTATTTAGGTATTGGTAATTCGAAAGCGCTGGTCGAGAGACTGGCGCTTTTTTGTTTTGGGAGGCGGGAACGGACCTTGTCCTAAAGAACGCTTCGAGTTTCGAGTGCGCTTCGCTTTAGGAAACGATAGCTGTGTGCTGGAAGGTTGATAAAAGAAGCTCAGCTTATATCAATTCCGTTAATTAGATGTTCAAAAAATTGCGCCGGTAAAATCACTTAGAACAAGGCAAAGATTGCAGCTAGCTAGTTACTCTATCTACAAAATCTTTAACACCGTTATAAGTGATTATAACCAGCAAGAATGAGCAGATAATTGATGGGATTGGTATTAAACAGCGTTGACAGAATTTGTATCCTAAAAGGCATAATGAGATCGTCTCTCGTCTCTCGTCTCTCGTCTCTCGTCTCTCGTCTCTCGTCTCTCGTCTCTCGTCTCTCGTCTCTCGTCTCTCGTCTCTCGTCTCTCGTCTCTCGTCTCTCGTCTCTCGTCTCTCGTCTCTCGTCTCT
>NZ_JBQEQR010000056.1:0-2362 GCF_052037695.1 Vibrio sp. WZ-1
CCAATCTAGGGCGTAAATTATTAGCACTGGTCGAGTTAGAAACTTACTCATAACAAAGCATTTAAGAGTGATTCGCAACGCTTGGCGTTTTCGCTTCGCTCAAGTATAGCCAAGCGTCGCTCACACCTTAATGCGGCGTTATATTTCTTTTTAGTTCAGTACGTTATAATGTTAAAACTCAAGTCGAAAGCCGAAACGTGAATACGTCTCTCAGTGGTGGTCTCCTGAGACTGATGATGGCAGCCTCGATTTACTTTGCGTCAAATCCACCTGTTTTTGTGGTGCAGTTTCTCTTAGCGGAAATTGTGGGGTTTTTAACTAGTCAGACTAAGGAGGGAGAGCTTATGGGTATGAAAATTATCAACAAAATTAGTAGTCAATTTAAGCAACTTTCAAAATGTGTTGCCATGTTTTGGGAGAACCACCGCTCTTTTAAGTTTAACTTACTGATGATCTGGTGAAACTCCAGTGAAAAGAGCAAATTAGTAGGTGCGCATAGCCCAAATTACCTATAGCGCACTGAAATATAACAAACAATTTAAGAGTGATTCAGCACGCTTGGCATTTTTGATTTGGGTTGAGTTCAGTGTTTACGATGGTCAAATTAAGTGTCGTGGTCGCGTGCTTCACACCTTAATTGGGCGTTATATTCTAGTCACACTATGCACATATATGTGTACCCATAGTGAGTATATGTGCATATAATGTGGGCGTTAATATTATTTGGAACTTTTCACCATGGTTAAGACTTACGAGCATGAAATGCATTCTCTTGCTCCTTATTCGTTTCGCTGTTACAACAAAGATCTTGAGGGCAAAAGAGAGCAAAGGTACTCAACCTTGGATCGCATCGGGCAGTACGATTTGTTTGATCTACTGAAAGTATTTATTCTGAATAATTCAGGATCATACCAAATCAAAGATGATACTCGTCAAGTTTACCAATTCAGTGATTTTACCATTAACGAGAATACCCGAGAAATCTACGGTTGGTTTAACGTAGGTTACTATGGCATCAAAACAGATATCATTGATATTGAAACGGGTAAAGTTGACTTTGAGAAAGCTCAAAATAATGCAGAGATAATAAAACATTACGTGCATTTTTATATGCCCGAGGGCGTAAATGAGGCGATGGCTTTTTTGCATTCTTACAGAGGCAATGGTATTAAAACACTTTTCTACGTGCTTTTTTCTACCTACTTCAAAGCCATAACTAACCTAACCCTTCAAATGAATCCTCTTGCATATGATAAGGCGATTCATGCGTGGTTGGATGCACCTGCGAAAGAGGTTAAGCTAACGAAGTTTGTTGGTTTAAAAGATGCCGCAGACCAAATACGAAAACTTGGTCATAATGAACAAGAGTTGATTATTAAACCTCCTCGTAAGGGCACTTTAGGCAAACTTAGAGATTACATGACACGAGGTAATGATAGGTTACAAGCAGTGGAAGTGCTTTCTGAGTTTGGTTCTCAAGTAAAGACGGTGGTAGAGCTAAACGGTAAAAAGAGGACATTTTGTGTCGGTAATCGCTCTACTAATACCGTGTGTGAAATTGAAATAGATGAGACAGTGGTTCTTGATAATGGCGTTCCTTTGCTTGAGTCTATGACTTGGTGGGTTAGACAAATCTCAAGAGAATATGCTCAAACAATGTACCCTGGTATGAATTTAGAGGTTCCATATGAGCTCGAAAATTAATGTTTGCAACATAATTTTTGGTCACTTGAACACATTAAAAGATGCATCATCGAGTAAGATTAGTCTTGTTGATGTATTCACTTTCTTTGCTGTGCCACTCTTGTTTGGGTCTTTGGTTTTTGTGTCGGGCTTCAAACTCAACGACAGTCTGATATCTCTATTGGTCAACTTTGGCGCGATATTTACGGCACTGCTCTTAAGTGTTTTAGTATTGGTTTATGATCAAAGCTCAAAGTTATCTGAGAGAAATGAAAGGAACAAAGTTCCTTTCTATACGGTCAAGAAATCATTACTAGACCAGCTTTATTACAATATTTGTTACTCAATTGTACTGGCGTTGGTGCTTATATTTATGTGCTTTCTAGAGTCCATCACTAGAGGGAAGTTATTAGATTTAGCATCTTTTGGTGGACAGAAATTGGATATTAACATGTACGTTTTTACGCCGATCGTAGTTTTTATCTCAGTTCATCTGATATTGACTATAGTTATGATTGTAAAGCGGATGCATGTATTACTCACCACTGAGTAACGAATATAACAAACTGTTTAAGAGTGATTCGCAACGCGTGGCATTTTTGCTATGCGTTGCGTTTTGTGTTTTTGGTGGTATGCAGGGGCATCGGTATTGCGTTGCTCACACCTTAACAGGGCGTTA
>NZ_JBQEQR010000057.1:0-833 GCF_052037695.1 Vibrio sp. WZ-1
GCTTAAAGCGTTTTAAGGCTAGCATGGAAATGACTAATATTCGCCATTTTCGCCGCTTTTACACCCTATTACCCCGCCATTTTCACACCTACGCTACAAGCATACACATTCAGCCTGAGAGATCCGTTGCGGAAATAACGCTGCGTTAAGTGGTGAACAACGCCAACCACCCAGCTTAAACCATTGTGCCTTAAACACTTAACCTGACTGGAACCGAAATCACCAAGCGTTGTGAATCCGCCTTAAACGCCTTGTTATGTTCACGATTTCTCTAAAGCTTTTCCCAGCCTGTGAACTCACACCGCCTGAAAGTCCAGTGATAGTAAAGACACATTACAACTGAATAAAATACACTTGTTAAAATGGATTCATATAACAAACTTGAGATTGTTGGGTCGGACTTGAGCAATGAGAGTATTGGTAGGAAAAATACGAAAAACTCAAAGAAGCGTATCCACAAATTGCGCATGAAAGAAACATAATACGGCGGTCGCAGTTTTAGGCCAGCTTTCCTGAACCATCTATGCAACGGTGGATTATAATTGCACTTCCATATTTTGGCAGCTTCTAACTCTTTAAACGCCCGCACAAGCTTGTTCTCGTAACTCATTTTCTACCTCCTATTTTGAGGTAAAGGATACACAAATACTGCCCTTTGAATTTGGAAACACTTCAAGATTCCAAAAAGTGACCATAACGCCCTGTTAAGGTGTGAGCAACGCAATACCGAAGCCGCCGCATACCACCTTAACCACTAAAACCAACGCATAATAAAAATGCCACGCGTTGCGAATCACTCTTAAACAGTTTGTTAGCCGCTCATTCCCAAAGGT